>NZ_JAAHHT010000157.1:0-15813 GCF_010672085.1 Okeania sp. SIO3I5 | reverse complement strand
GGAGTGCTTCAGAAAATGTACCGACTCTTGCTCTTGAGGTAATAAAAGAGAAATTTGACTACCCATTCCCGCGCCTGAGTGCTTCAGAAAATGCAACGACTATTGCTCTTGAGGTAATAAAAGAGAAAATTTGACTACCCATCTCCACGCTGGAGTGCTTCAGAAAATGCAACGACTATTGCTCTTGAGGTAATAAAAGAGAAAATTTGACTACCCATCTCCACGCTGGAGTGCTTCAGAAAATGTACCGACTCTTGCTCTTGAGGTAATAAAAGAGAAATTTGACTACCCATTCCCGCGCCTGAGTGCTTCAGAAAATGCAACGACTATTGCTCTTGAGGTAATAAAAGAGAAAATTTGACTACCCATCTCCACGCTGGAGTGCTTCAGAAAATGCAACGACTATTGCTCTTGAGGTAATAAAAGAGAAAATTTGACTACCCATCTCCACGCTGGAGTGCTTCAGAAAATGTACCGACTCTTGCTCTTGAGGTAATAAAAGAGAAATTTGACTACCCATTCCCGCGCCTGAGTGCTTCAGAAAATGCAACGACTCTTGCTCTTGAGGTAATAAAAGAGAAATTTGACTACCCATCTCCACGCCGGAGTGCTTCAGAAAATGTACCGACTCTTGCTCTTGAGGTAATAAAAGAGAAAATTTGACTACCCATTCCCGCGCCGGAGTGCTTCAGAAAATGCAATGACTATTGCTCTATACGCAATAAAAGAAAAATTTTCCGATTCATCGCCTCTGCCTGGGTGCTTCAGAAAATGTCTCGACTATTGCTCTATACGCAATCAAAGAGAAAATCTGACTACCCATCCCCGCGCCGTGGTGCTTCACAAAATGTCTCGACTATTGCTCTATACGCAACAGAAGAAAAATTTGAGGATTCATCACTTTTACTATCAAAATTTCAGAAGAAAATTTGATAATTATTACTAATTTTCCGAAAAAATCTGATCAGCGAATTCTCCCTCCATACCTATTCCCTCTTTTCTAAAGGTGTCTAATTTAAAACAGTAACTCTAACTGAATAGGAAAACTATTATCCTCACATTTGCTATCAACTTTCCCTCTGAAAATTTGATAATTATTACTAACTTTCAGAAAAAATCTGATCAACGAATTCTCCCTCCATACCTATTCCATCTTTTCTAGAGACGTTTAACTTAAAACGGTAACTTTAACTGAATAGGAAAATTATTATCCTCACATTTGCTTTTAACTTTCCCTCTGAAAATTTGATAATTATTACTAACTTTCAGAAAAAATCAGATCAACGAATTCCCCCTCCATACCTATTCCATCTTTTCTAGAGACGTCTAACTTAAAAAGGTAACTCTAACTGAATAGGAAAATTATTATCCTCACATTTGCTTTTAACTTTCCCTCTGAAAATTTGATAATTATTACTAACTTTCAGAAAAAATCAGATCAACGAATTCTCCCTCCATACCGATTCCATCTTTTCTAGAGACGTCTAACTTAAAAAGGTAACTCTAACTGAATAGGAAAATTATCATCCTCACATTTGCTATCAATTTTCCCTCTAAAAATTTGATAATTATTACTACTCCAAATATCCCAAGGAATAGGATTAATTTCTTCACCTGTTAAAACCTTAATTATGTAACAACCAAATGCTTTTGCAAGAAGTGGTGGTACAGCATTACAAATTTGCGTGTAATTTTCAATTGTCTTACCCTTAAAAATAAAGCGATCGGGAAAAGATTGAATACGAGCGCATTCTCTAGGAGATAAAAATCTATGTTCTTCAGGATGAATAGAAGTCATTCCTCTTGTCCAATAAGCAGTATAAGAAGGAATATCTTTTTTTGCCCTTCTATATCCTCCACAATAAGCAACTTTATTTTCTTGATATTTATCTATAAATACCTTCATTCCTTCTCCCATAGGAACAGACCTAATTTTTTCTAAAATTCTTTCACTATGATTTTGAGTTGTGTGGTTTTCTACATTTTTGCTCCCTTCTCTTGCCCAAACTTGATATGCACATTCAGGCAATTTATTATAATCAAAAATCCCTACTTTTTCCCCAATTCCTACTTGAGGTAGATCGGATATTGCTTCCCAAATAGTAATTGCTTTTTCTGTACCTAAAACTTCACCAAAATCTGAATGAGTTGCCTGTGGTTTTTCTGGTTTAAATTCCTTTGCTCCTATCACAAAAAACCTTTGACGTTTTTGTGGAACTCCATAATGACTAGCATCAATTAAAAATGAATTCCAGTAATAAGACATTGAATTAAGACGATGCTCAAGAGCTTGATAATAAACACCATTATATAGTCGCTTAAAACCAGGAACATTTTCAAATATCCAAACTTGAGGAGATAACTTTTCTACAAGATTAAAAAACGTCCAAACTAAACTATTTCGAGGGTCTTTTTCCTTTTTATAACCCTCATTACTAAAACCTTGACAGGGAGGACTACCTACAATTAAATCAGCATTAAATAGGTCTTTATTTGGATTAAATTTAGTTAAATCTAGGCAAGATATTTGATTACCTAAATTAGCTTTAGCTGTGCGACAAGCTGATTCATTTATATCATAAGAACCTAAATGTTTAAATCCAAGCATTTGTAACCCACAATCCCAACCACCCGCACCACTAAAAAAGTCAATATAAGTAAGATTCATAAATACCATTCCTTTTGAGCTAATGTTTGCAATTGATTTTGCAAAGTAATTATAGGTTGATTTTGAGGAGATAAAAGATTAAACCACTCTGACTCAATCTGTCGAATATTTTTACTAAAATAGTTAACCAAAACTAGATGTGCATCACGCAATATACGAACTTTAGTAAACTGATTTATACGTTTTGATGAGCGTGGAGAATCATAACTAGCTAGAAAAGCTTTTTGCACTGATTCAAATTTAGGCAATGGTTCTAAAATTAATTCCTTGACAAATTTGGCTAATCCTTCATCAGTCAAAAATAGTAACCAATCATAGGAATTTTTTAATACTAAAAGTTCCTTATTTGGATTATCTGATGTAAACCAATTGCCATGATTACTGGCAATACCTATCGTTAATATAAAGTTAGTTAAATCTGTTACAGGTGCATGATAAATCATTTGATTTAAAGCTTTTTCATAAGGTTGAATTTCAAAATTACCATCTGGTTTTGCCAATGCACCAAAAACTTTTCCATCAACAGAACGAATTTTTTGCAGTGATGAAATATGCTTTGCTACATAAGCACCTTGTTTAGCTTTTTCTATAGTTGTTGGACCTTTTTTTGCTCCTTCCTCAATTCCTACACGCTTACACTCAAATATGGCAAATGGATGCAATTTTAATATTGCTATCTCTACTACTGCTCCTTGCTCGCTGTAAGATTTTAAATCGCATAAAGCAAGTTTATTTTCATTAATATTTCTGCCAATTAAACATCTATTTTTTTGTAACAATTCTCTACTTAATATTTGATTATCAATCAAATCAAAGTCTTGCAAAACTTCCGAAATATCCCTAGAATTTTTGAGTAACTTTTTAGAAGTTAACGGCAAGATATTAGGATTGATTATTTCGTATTCTTGGCAATAAATACATGGATGAATTCCAAATTCAACATTATGAGTAATTTGAGTTTGCCCAAATTCTGGAAGACGTAGCTCAATAGTAACATCAGAGGAAAGATTCCATTGACGAATTAGATAATAAGTTATAATCTCAACAATTGTACCTAAAGCACGTCCCGCTGCTTTCTTTTTATCTAATGTATGTTGAAATACGCTCTGAGCTAGAACTTTTTGAATTTTATCAATTGAGCTATAAGACACTAAATAACCTCTTTTTAAAGATATTTATACTTTGTCAAAATTTATATTATTATTTCTGCTTAATAGCGCAATAAAAAATGTTCTTTCCTCCTGAATTATGACAACCGATCACTGATAACTGAAATGACTCCAACTTAATTAATCATTAATTGAACCATCAGGCATAATTGTTCCTCTCAGAATTACTCCACTTAAATCTGCATCAGTAATACTTGCACCTTCCAAATTAGCATTACTCAAATTAGTTTCTTGTTTATAACCTCTGAAAGAGAAACTATGAAAATCTGTTCCACTCAAATTACTATCCGCAAGATTAGCATATTCTAAATTAGTACCATGGAGACTCGCATTACTTAAATTAGCTCCTGCCAAACTTGCTCCCCAGAGTCTTGCTTCTAATAAATTAGCATCAGTTAAATTAGCATTACTTAAATTTGCCAGAGTCAAATCTGCTTCTAATAAACGAGTGCTAGTTAAATTGGTATTTGTTAAATTTGCTCTGTTAATATCTGTTTTATATAAATTAGCTTTTTCCAAATTAGCTCCCGTTAAATTAGCTCCCGAAAGATTAGCTCCATTCAAATCTGCACCTTGGAAATTTACACCCGTTAAATTAGCTCCCGAAAGGTTAGCATTTTCTAAATTAATTTCATGGAAATCTGCTCTACTTAAGTCGCATTGCTTCCATAAGAATGATACACACCAATTATCTTGTAATAGATGATTAATATCTTCAGAATTAGCTGCCATAACTGGTGCAGATAAACTAAAGTAGATGAAAGAAATGACCAAAGTAATAGTTGCTAAAAATTTCATTGCTAAAGTTATTTGAATTGAACTTAAATTAATTTTTTTGAACCGAGAAAACAAACTTTATCTAAATAAAATAGATATAGCACTTCGCCCAAGTCAAAAGTTAAAAGTTATAGCGCTACGCGCTAGGGAACAGGGAACAGGATTTATCGATGTCAGCGTCCTAAATCCGTAGCGCTATAAAATGCAAAATTCACTAGCACAACTTCAAACATAATTATATATAAATAATATGTCGAAATTGTCTAGCGAATTAAGTAAAACTTTGACTAAAAAATAAGGTTTCAAACCTGCCCTTTTAAGAGGATGAAAAAAAGTAAACTTAAGTACTTCAACCCTCCGTTTAGCAGAAGCTACTGATAACTGATAACTGAAATGACTCTTACCATTAGACTTCTCCAAAAATGAAAAATAAAATCAATTATTATGCATAAATTACCAATTATTTCCCCTTCCTGTTCCCTGTTCCCTGTTCCCTATTCCCTCTTTTCTGGAGATGTCTATTAATTAACCAAGACTTAGAGCATAGTCATCAGGATTTACTGCAAAAATGTTATCTTGAACATCTTCTATAGAAGTTTCTTCAACTACACCCAATATAAAGTTACTACCAACCAGTCTAATTACAGTATCCGCATCGACTAATTCATAAACTAAACCATCAGCAGGAATAAATTCAGCAATCACAATAATCCGATCTTCAGCAGGAGTAAAATCAGTAATTCTGTTAGCTTGAAGTATTTGAGTTACTTCATCATTTTCAACAACATCAGTTCGCAGAATAAAACTATCTGCACCCGCACCACCTGTCAGAATATCAGCACCATAATCGCCAATCAGATAATCATCTCCGACTCCACCTATTAATTCATCATCTCCTTTTCCACCTCGCAACCAGTCATTGCCTTCTAAACCGAAAAGGGAATCATCACCTTGATTTCCACTGATCAGATCATTACCATCGCTACCTTGTATCTCATCATCACCTTCTAAACCCATCATTACTGAGGAGTCATCAACTTGAGCTATTTCAAGTATATCGTCACCATCGCTGGGTTCATTTGCATCATCTTCAGAAATATCACTCGCTATTTCATCACCCTCATCATCATTTTCTTCTGTTTCTTCATCGCTTGTTTCTTCATCGCTTGTTTCTTCATCGCTTGTTTCTTCATCTCCTTCGTCACTAACTTCTTCATCAATGGTTTCTGTCAGTTGACTAGCGACTAACTCTGTATCTATAGGTTCGTCAATTTCTGGATTGTTACTATCATTGCTAACACTAATTTCAGAGTCATCAGAGTCGTCATCCATTGATAAAATATAGGATACTTTATTTTCACCATCCTTATTAGCATATTCATTGAGTAAATCAGAATCAGTCACAATTTCTGATACCCTACTAGGAATATTTCCTTCCACTACCGTAGCAATAAGAATGCGATCGCCTTCTCGAATCTCTTGTACAAAATCAAAATTCTCAGTTACTTCACCAAATACTGAATAAGCACCGTCTAATTGGTTGCTGATATCTTCCAAGGCAAAGTAAAACTGTGAAGATGCTGTATCTAATACATTACTCCTGGCCATAGCTATTACCCCTGCTTCATGGGATAATGTAACTGGATCATCAACTATCTCGTTATAAACAATTTCTTCTGTCTCTGCAACTTGGATTTCCAGAGGTATTTCTCGTTCCTCGCCTGTTTCTGGATCAATATAACCCCCCCCACCTAAATCTCCAATGGGAAAATCAGGGTCTCTACCTTGTGGATCTCCACCTTGAATCACAAACCCTTCTTCAAATCGGTGGAATGCTAGAGAATCATAGAAATTTTGCTCTACCAAGTCAACAAAGTTAGCTGCTGTTACTGGAGCGCTTGAGGAATTAAGTTGAATGGTAATTTTTTCTTTTTCGCCAGTTTCTTCTTGATCTTCAGCATCATCTCCTTCCTCTTCAAGATCATCTCCTTGATTTGCAGTATCATCTCCTCCTTGATTTTCAGCATCATCTCCTTCCTCTTCAGTATCTGCTTCTTGATTTTCAGCATCATCTTCTTCCTCTTCAGTATCCGCTTCTTGTGATACCTTCTGTACCACCATTTCTACTACTACATCCTGGCCTTCTAAATCTGGTAAGTCCAGTTCTTCTAAAAACTCTAGTTTCTCGTCCATTAGTTGATTGACTCCTTGATTATTTTTCACTTTATTATATTCGATTCCTAACTTAAGTGCGAATAAAAGCTGATTAAGTTAAAAACGAAATATTTTAAAAGAGAATATTTTCTCCTTTTGATAATTATTTACTGAATATAGCAATCCTATTTTATTTGTGTATAAAAATCTTACCGCTTTCGGGAATAGGGAATAGGCAATGGGCAATGGGCAAGAGTTTCAGAATTTATTTCTAGTTTTTGAATTATTACAACCTATGCGCGGATTGCTAAAATTAATAATTAATAATTAATAATTAATAATTAAATAATTCACCTTTCGGGAATAGGGAATAGGGAATAGGGAATAGGCAATGGGCAAGAGTTTGAGAATTTATTTCTAGTTTTTGAATTATTACAACCTATGCGCGGATTGCTAAAATCAATAATTAATAATTAAATAATTCACCTTTAAAAACTCCCCAATAAAGGGAAAAAAAATAAATTTTTTCCTTTTTCGGGAATAGGGAATAGGCAATGGGCAATGGGCAAGAGTTTCAGAATTTATTTCTAGTTTTTGAATTATTACAACCTATGCGCCGATTGCTAAAATTAATAATTAATAATTAAATAATTCACCTTTAAAAGCTCCCCAATAAAGGGGAAAAAATTTATTTTTTCCTTTTAGTCAATCCTATCACTTTTAGGAAAAGGTAATTATCAATTATTCATTATCCAATTCTCAAAGCTGCATCTCCAAAAGGTAGTGCATCAGGAAAAGAAAAAGTGGCAAAATCAAAAAAGAAAGTCGCACTTCTAACTTCTTCTGCCACCGAATTATTGACAGTACCAAGAATAATATTATTTTCCTCTTCTTCAGCTTCTATTTGAATAATCGTACTATCACCTTCTTGAGTAAAAGAAACAAAAGATATTGGCTCCGAAATACCAATTCTATCCCCTTCTGAAAAATTAAAATCTTCTATCGTATCAGCATTATCTTCTTCATTATCAATGACTGCCAAAACAAAAGTATCTGCACCTGTTTCTCCTACTAAATTATCTGTACCAGCATCACCAATTAAAATATCATTTCCTTCACCACCAGTTAATACATCACTATCTTTACCACCCCGTAAAAAATCATTTCCTTCATCACCAAATAAAGTATCACTATCTAAATTACCATTCAGAATATCATCATCCAAACCACCAGATAATAAATCTAATCCTCTTCCACCCCGAAGATAATCGGAACTATCCCTACCATCTAAACTATCATTTCCCTGATTACCATTAATAACATCATTAATTATTGAACCTGTAATTTCATCATCTCCTTCTAATCCAAAAACACCAAATACTTCTTGAGATAATTCTGTAGAAATTTCAAAAATATCATCTCCTTCTGTTAATACTTGCAAAAAATCAATAGACAATGGAATATTAGCACGATTAACAATATTAATAAAATTATTGAGCAGGGATGTATCAGTAATAATTTGTGAAATTCGACTAGAAATTATTCCTTCAGTAACTCTAGCAGCAGTAATATTATCGCCTAATTCTATTTCTTCGATGACATCTAACCCATCTATTACATTACCAAATATGGCAAATCCACCATCTAATACTGGTACATCATTTAAGGGAATATAAAATTGAGAAGAAGCCGAATTTAAAATATCTGTACGAGCCATTCCAATAGCACCTGTTACATTTGGCAACTGTACGGGAGGAGAAACTATTTGATTATAAATAATTGGTTGTCCTAGACCTAAAGGCTTAATTTCTAAAGGAATAAATCGAGGTTGATTTGTGATTGGATCGACAAAATCACCACTTCCTAAAAGTTCCAAAGGAATATCTAGATTTCTACTAAAAGGATCGCCTCCTTGAACTAACGAAAATTGTGGTTGATTTTCGATGCGATGAAATCTCACACCATCATAAAAATTTCGTTCTACTAGATCGACAAAATTACCTCCAGTTATTGGTGCATTGAATCCATCAATTTCGATGGTAACTATTTGATTATCAATGACCATTAATACTGTTGCTAGACCCGATATTTGTGGTAAATTTTCTTCCATTTTTATCTAATTTAATCAGATTTTTTTTGTACAAGAAGTTTATTGTATAACAAATTTTCTGGCTTTTATGACAATCCCTATTTTTCCTAAAAATTAAATATTTTTAGGTTTGAATAATTTTCAACAAATTATCAAATAAGTACCTAGGAAAAATTAATTACAAATTCTGTAAACTAACTCTTGCCTGTTGCATTTTCAACTAGAAAATTTATTTTGCATTACTACTTATTAGTCGTTTGTAAATCGTTTTTGTTCCACTATTACAAATCGCCCATACACTTATAATCATAAGGGATACTTACATGAATAGAAGATATAACCATGAAATTTGAAATGAAAATATTTGATGTTTTTCACCTAAAATCTAGTAAAACAGTTTTTGCTGGAATTGTATAAAGAGTTTTTTCTGAATCAATTCACTCTTTTAAGACTGAATTAGAAGTAGATGGCAATTATTCAAACCTTAACTATTGAAGGCGAATTTATTATGAATATAAAACATCCCCAAAAACACAGAGCTATATTCACTACTGCTCCCCTTCAACTAACTTCTTTCTTCATTTGTTAAAAAACATAACTGTTTCATAAGATACTAAGATAGGCGATCGCTAATAACCCAATCAAAAATTAATGTCTTCTACGGTTACTTCGTTTTTGATATTTATCCATAATCACCTAGTAATTGAATCAAATAGATAGTTCTCTGGATAGAACAATACATTGGCAATTTTTCACAAAAAATTTATTCCCAAATTTATGTAAACTTATCTGAAGTAGAGTTTTCATCATAAATTATGACATTTCGTCGGCATCCCATTACCATATTTTTATCTATTTGTCTAGCTTTAATAACTTGGTTTAACTTTATCCCCAATGTTTGGGCGCTTGGAGGTAAACTACCTGAGTTATACCAAGCAGCACCAGAATTTACCCTACCTACTAATACAGGTGACGGGGAAATTTCCTTATCAGATTATCGTGATGAGTGGGTAGTGCTTTATTTTTACCCTAAAGATTTTACTTCTGGTTGCACAATTGAAGCGCGTAGGTTCCAGCAAGATTTACCAAAATATATTTCTAGAAATGCTCAAATTTTAGGTGTTAGTGCAGATGATATAAACTCCCACGCAGAATTTTGTGATTCTGAAGGTTTAAAATTTCCATTGTTAGCTGATACGGATGGAAGTGTTAGTAAAACTTACGGTTCGTGGCTAAACTTTTTTTCTATGAGACATACTTTTATTATCGATCCAAATGGGATTTTGCAAGAGATTTTTCTAGGAGTAAAACCACCTATTCATAGTCAAGAAGTTTTGGCACGTTTAGATGAATTGCAGAATAGTTAATTAACATAATAGGGAATAGGATAGGGAATAGGAAAAAGTTAGAAAAATATTTCCTAGTCTAAGATTTATAATCAGTAATTGTCCTCAGAAATTCTTTCTTAGCTAGATTAAATTCTGTCAAATCATAATTCGGTAGAGATGTTTAATTAAACATCTCTATAACTCTATAATCTTAAATTTATTCACTAACCTAACGTAAGTATTCAGGGTTTAGCTATTAGCAATAGGATTGCCATAGTATATATTTTCTCTTTTATACTCCCTACTCCTTACCGAAAAATTGTGGTCTAATACCAAGCGTTAAAGAAGAATGTTACAAATAATAAGGGCGATCAAAAAACTTGCTTAGGAGATGTTTTTTTGACGAATTAAATAAGTTATGAACTAAGAATGGCATCTAAGCTATTCCCATTTGACTCCTTACTCCTTAAAAAAACGAGATATTTGTAGCCAACATTTATAAAATTGGTATAAAGCCTCCCCTTTTAAGGGAAAAAAAAGAACATATTCCTTATTTCAAGCCTCCTTATTGCAGAGGTACTGATAACTGATAACTGATAACTGATAACTGAAATGACTCCCTATAAAAACTAATTTATGCAGAATTTACTAAATAAAAAATTATTTTGGTACTTAGCATTACCAATAATTGTAATAAACGGTTGGGCGTTACTACAAATATTTCAATATTTTGGTCGAATAATTACAATAGTTGTTTCTGCAACATTACTCTCATTTTTGTTAGATTACCCAGTGCTTTTTTTAGAGAAACATAGAGTCAAACGCCACCGAGCAGTTATTTTAGTATTTTTAGTAGCATTAGTAATAATATTAGTTTTGGGAGTAATTTTAATTCCCCTGCTATTAGAACAACTTACCGGATTTATTGAAAAACTTCCTAGTTGGCTCGAATCTGGAAATCAACAATTAGAATCATTTGACCAATGGATATCTAAACGGAAACTACCAATTAATTTAACAGGTTTAACAAATCAATTTACAGAACGTTTATCTTCTCAATTGCAAGATATTACAGGAGAAATTATTAGTTTTGTTGTCAATACAGTAGGTAGAATTTTTGATATTTTAATCACCATAGTTATTACTTTTTATTTGATGTTGCATGGCGATCGCCTTTGGAATGGAATATTTAATTGGCTGCCTAATCACCTAGAAATTCATATCCGCAAATCATTTAGACAAAACTTTGAAAATTATTTTATTGGTCAAGCAACACTAGCTTGTTTAATGGGTGTTTCTATGACCATAAGTTTGTTATTTCTAGGAACTCCTTTTGGCTTATTATTTGGCATCGGAATTGGGTTTATGACTTTAGTTCCTTTTGGTACTGCTTTAGGTGTAACTCTCGTCAGTTTATTAATAACTTTAGAAAATTTTTGGCTCGGAATAAAAGTTTTAATTGTGATAGTTTTAATCGAACAAGCAATTGAAAATTTTGTTGCCCCCAGAATACTAGGAGGGTTTACAGGTCTTAATCCTGTCTGGATTTTACTCAGTTTATTAGTGGGGGCACAAATATGGGGAGTTTTAGGTTTATTAGTTGCTGTACCCTTAGCAGGTTTTGTCAAAAATACTGTTAATTATCTCCGCTATTATGCAGAATTTAATCCATAGGTAAAGAGTCTGGGAAGTGTGGGAGGGTGGGGAGGATGGGGAGGATGAGGAGGATGGGGAGATGGGGAGGATAGGGAAGATGGGGAGGATAGGGAAGATGGGGAGGATGAATAAAAGCGGACTTTTCTCCCACACGGACCACACGGACCACACGGACCACACGGACCACACGAACCAACTTCCCACACGAACCAACTTCCCACACGAACCAACTTCCCACACCTCCCACACGAACCAACTTCCCACACCTCCCACACCTCCGACACCTCCGACACGGACCACACGGACCACACTCCCCTACTCCTTAAGAAAGAGTCTTCTACTTTGCTCCGTATACCTTAATTTTTCTTCAATAGTCTGCCAATCTTCTTGTTCAATAAGTTGAATAAACCCATCAACTTCATCACGAAAAGAATAGAGCGATCGCAACACCTCTAGACGATTATATTGGGCCATCATTCGCCCTAACTCGGGATTGCCCCCTCCCACCCGACTTGTATCATGGAAACCAGAACTAGCCAACTTCTGTGCTAACTTAACAACAGTAGGATTACTGTCACTCATACAGGCAACAATCAAACTAGCACTGGCCATCACAGGCAAATGAGAAATCCAAGCAACAGATCGATCGTGTTCTTGGGGGTCACAAAAATAAACTTGACTCTTAAGCAACCTAGCTATTGCCTCAACTTTCTCGACAGACTCTAGAGGGGTATTTTCATTAGGAGTCAGGACATAGGGTCTATTTTCAAATAAACCCAATTGAGCCACTTCAATCCCACTTTCCGCTTTGCCAGCCATAGGATGTCCACCTACAAAATTTGGCCAAATTTGACCAACACCTTCCACTATAGGTGTCTTAACAGAACCCACATCAGTTAGAATTGCAGAGGAAGAAAGAAAAGGAATAAGTTGTTTTAGAGTAGGAATAATACTAGATATGGGAGTACAGATAAATACTAAATCAGCAATAGATAGTAAAGATAGTTCCAAGCTAGCTTCATCAACAACTCCAAGAGCAATTGCCTTTTGACAAGTTTGTTCTCGACGAGAGACCCCAAAAACACGATAACCTAAGGTTCTCAAATCCAATCCAATTGAGCCACCAATTAAACCTAATCCAACAATACCTATATTAATCATAATGTCATGGGTATGATACCAGGGTGCGCCCTAATGATAATCGAAGAACTTCAACTAAAATATGCTGCTGGTGAAAGAAATTTTACTGACCTTAACCTTTTTGAGGCCAATCTCGCTGGCATTAATCTTACTGGTGCAAATCTTAGCGGAGTCAACCTTAGCGTTGCCAACCTAAGTGGTGCAAATTTAACAGATTCTAATCTCAGTAAAGCAAAACTTAATATCACTAAACTTAATGGAGCACATCTAAGTGGCACAAACTTAAATGGTGCTGATTTGAATGTAGCTAATCTAGTTTTAGTTAATTTGCAACAAGCTCAATTAATTGGTGCGAAATTGATCAGAGCAGAGCTGATTAGAGCAGAATTAAGTGGAGCAAATCTTTCTTTAGCCGATCTAAGTGGAGCAAGTCTTGTTGAAGCGACACTCCGAAAAACTAATCTCAGCGGTGCCAACTTAAAGGGAGCTAACTTACGTTTTGCTTCTCTTACAGGAGCTAATTTAATAGAAGCTAACTTGCAAGGAGTAGACCTCAGTGGTGCTGATCTTACTGGTGCTGACCTTACTGGTGCTGAATTGAGACAAACTAATCTGACAGGTGCTAACTTAAATGGGGCTGATTTAAGTGGAGCAAATCTACGTTGGGCTGCTTTGACTGGTGCTAAACTGAAGTGGGCAAATCTAAGTGATGCCAAACTTAGTGGTGCTGACCTAAGTAGAGCAAATTTGTCCCAAGCTAATCTTTTAAATGCTAGCTTAGTTCATGCTGATTTATCAAGTGCCTATTTAATTGAAGTAGATTGGATTGGAGCAGATTTAACAGGGGCAACATTAACAGGAGCAAAAATTTTTGGCACTTCTCGCCTAGGGATTAAAACAGAAGCTCTAACTTGTGAGTGGGTTGACTTGAGCACTAATGGAGATAAAAGTCAAGTTTATTCTCTTAATTCTGGAAAAATCAAAAGTTTTTTTCACGAGACTCTTCCTCAAGTGAAAATTATTGTTGATACTCCTTTAGATAGTCCGAGCCATTATGCTCTAGCTGCTACATATTATCAAATTAGTAAATATTTACCAGAGCTTAATCAACCTCCTTCTATAGAAGTTAACTCTTGCACGACAGTCATTTCGTTTTCAATGAACAGCGATGAAAAATTATTTGCTATTGCTTATATCGCGATTCTACCTTTTTTTGATGCTTCTAAAACTCAAGAGAATATTATCAAGATTATGAAAATACTTAACTCTCAAGACCTAAATTCTTTAACTCCTGTGGTGGCTAAAATAATTCGGCAGTTAAGTACAGTTTTCAACAAATCAATTAAACAAGTTAATCAAATTAATCAAGACAAAGCATTGTTGAAATTTTGCAACGGAATTAAATTTTTTAAGACACCAACAAAAATCACCATAATTAATTCAAGTAGTCAAAAATTCAATGTCTACCATCACCCTAAGTTTGGTAAGCGAATAATTAAGAAAGTTAGTAAAAACCGTGACGTAGAAACCATAATTCAAATACCCGAAACAGAACCATATTCTATTAATACAATTATGGATTTTATTGATGGCTTTCATAAATCATAAATTTAATCTCTAGATAATAATTTTTTAAGGATTAAGCTATTAGCACTCAGCTATCAGATGCCTGATTTCTGCTTAACTTGTTAATAATAATCCAGGGTGTATCTCAACTTTGAAGAAAGCCAAAAATTTATCGTTTCTAGGGAATAGGGAAATCTTCAACAATTAATAATGAATAATGAATAATGAATAATTACCTCTCCTTGAAACTGATAGGATTGACTAATTATGAAAATTTTTATTTATTATCCCCTATCCAAGGGGAGGCTTTAAACCTGAATTTTTCGGTAAGGATTCAGTTATTAGCAGTCAGCTATCAGATGCCTGATTTCTGCTTAACCTAATAATAATCCAGGGTGCATCTCAACTTTAAGGACAATTATATTCTCTCTAAGAATACTCACAATAAAAAATTTACGTTGGAGAAAGTAGGGAACAAGGGGAAAGAGCGAAAAATATTCTCGCAAGGACACCTATATAAATATAATTTTTATTATGGCGAGTTTATTAAACTTGATATTAGATTATGCCTGATCGCTGACACCTAAATACTTACAAAAAATCATCTATTTTGTTCCTAAATCAAATCAATAATTTTGTCAAAAAAATCAGCAGCGATCTTCAAAAATCCTGATTCGTAGGCAACATTTATCAAACTAATACAGCAATTCCCAAGAAGCTTGAGGTACGCGCTTTCCTTAGTTTTAGACAACAATTAACTGGGAATAGACAACAATTAACTGGGAATAGGCAACACTTAACTGGAAATAGGAGACAAATTAAAGATAGGTGTACCTCACGAATGCTGAGAAACGCTATATAATCTCTAATCAATCAATTATAAATATAAAATATTGGATACAAAATCTCTACATGAATTCAATATTTTTTATTATTGTAAATAAAATAGTAAGCATTAAACAGTCAGCTATTATTTTTAGTATAGGTTTATAGCTATATTAATTAACCTAGAATAAAATCTTAACTACAAAAGTTGTTAAAATCTATATTCATCTAAAACTACCTCATTCATTTTTATTGCTGAGAGCTGACTGCTAATAGCTGAATGCTTACATAAAATAAATACAATATTACCGAATAATTAATAATTAATAATTAATAGCTAATAATTAAATAATTCTGGTTTAAAGCCTCCCCTTTTAAGGATAAAAAGTGGTCGTTTAGCTAGCGCACAACTACGCACTTCCGCTGTCGCCGACATGAAAA
>NZ_JAAHHT010000156.1:5967-22836 GCF_010672085.1 Okeania sp. SIO3I5 | reverse complement strand
TTTTGATTTGTGAATTTCATATATTTGAACACTTAAAGCGAGTCTAATTAAGAACTCCATAATCAAAATATTCTGCTGTTGCAGCGATAATATTTTTCTCTGTTTCTTTTTTTCGTACTACCTACTCCCTGGTTTCTACTGCCTAAATTTTTGAGTTGTTAATTTCATATATTTCAAAAGTTAGAGCGAGTCTAATTTAAGAACTTCATAATCAATTTGTGAATTTCATCTATTTCAAAAGTTAAAGCGAGTCTAATTAAGAACTCCATAATCAAAATTTTCTTCTGTTGCAGCGAGAATATTTTTCGCTTTTTCCTTTTTTTTCGTACTACCTACTCCCTGGTTTATACTGCCTCAAGTTTTGATTTGTGAATTTTATATATTTGAACAATTAGAGCGAGTCTAATTAAGAACTCCATAATCAAAATTTTCTTCTGTTGCAGCGAGAATATTTTTCTCTGTTTCCTTTTTTTTCTACTACCTACTCCCTGTTCTCTACTCCCTAAATTTTTGATTGGTTAATTTCATATATTTCAACAGTTAGAGCGAGTGTAATTAAGAAAGTCATAATCAAAATGTGCTTCTGTTGCAGCGAGAATATATTTGCCTCTTTCCTTTTTTTCGTACTATCTACTCCCTGGTTTCTACTGCCTAAATTTTTGATTGGTTAATTTCATATATTTGAACAGTTAGAGCGAGTCTAATTAAGAACTGCATAATCAAAACATTTTTCTATTGCAGCGAGAATAGTTTTCGCTTTTTTATTTTGTTTTTTACTACTTACTTCCTCAATTTTTTATTGACATATAATGAATAATTTTTTTGAAAATTTCAACTAGATACTAAATTTAATTATGGTGTCATTTTTATAGATTAATTACTTTTTAGATTAGATTTTTTTACTAATCATTCTTCTATCAAGATGCTGCAAAAATATAATCGTAATCCCTGCACTTATTGCTATTCCTAACCAAAAAATTTTAACTATAATCTCTTTCCCGTCTAATACCCATCCTCCTAATGGCGGTCCGATTAAATATCCAATTGCCCAACACTGAGAATTAATTGCTGAATAAATACCACGCAAAGATTCCGGTGCTAAATCTGCTATTAAAGCAGCAGCGGAAGGGTGATAAGAAATAATTGCAATAGCGAATAAACTAAAAGCTAAAATAGTCCAGAAAATATGACCTATTTCTACTATGTTAGTGATGTCTATGGCGATAAATCCTATTCCCCATAAAATTGCTGAAATTATTAATGCTTGAGGATGACTTAAATCACCCAATTTCCTAGCCACTGGTAATTGAAATATAACAGTCAAGGCAGTATATCCGGCAAATATAGTGCTGATAATTAGTGGTGAAAAATTTCCCAAAGCAAAGTTGCTTAAATATAAAGGCATTGTGCTGTAAATTTGAGAAGCGTAAAAAGTAAAAAAAATATTCACTACTATAAAAATAATTAGATTTTGATCTCGGAAAGCTTGCAACCAACCATCAATACTTTTTTTTCTATCTGTTTGTAATTCCAAAGGATTTGGTTTATAAGTCTCTTGAATGTTTAGGTATATAACTACTGCAAAAATTAGGAATGAAATAGCATCAATTATAAATAACGACCTATAAGCACCTGTAAAATTAACTGCTATTCCACCAGCAATAACTCCTAATTGGAAACCGATATTATCTGCTAATTTTGTTACAGCATAAGCTTCTTTGCGTTCGGTTTGTACTGTTAAGTCTGCCACAATTGCTTCATTTGCAGGCCAATATAATCCTATACCTAATCCAAGTAATAAATTTCCTATTATGACAGTATAAAAATTATTAGCTATTGCCATAACTATTGAAGCTAATGCAGAGATAATGGATGACAATAATAAGGTTTTGCGACGACCAAATTTTTGAGAATCAGAAAATGAACCACTAAGAAAGCGAGCAATTATTCCAGAAATTTGAGAACTGCCTAAAGCAATACCTACTGAAGTGCTAGATAAGCCAACTTGATTTACAAAAAAAATTGGTGCATAAAATAATGTAAAACCAGTCCCAATTTCAGACAATAATCTACCTATGGATAGGGTGAAAATTTGTTTGTCTAGATTAGGAAAAAATTGGGATATAAGATATTTTTGTAATGACATTAAAATCATATCAATTTCATTAATTTAGGCAAAGATTCAGATAACAAGTAAGTTTAAACGTTGATTATTGTAATTCAACAGAATCAAATGATCGTTTGATAAAGCAATAGAACTTGCAAAACAATTTTTCATATCAAATCCAGTTTACAAAGAACCTTTATTCTGAAGGTAAGGCAGAAGGCAGAAGGTTTAGAAAGGAACTTGAAAAAGATGGTTTTGATAACCGGATTTGGTATCACTTCCCACATTGCAAAAAATCAGTAATTTATGGCAGAAGGTTTGATTATGAAACCTCAGCAAGAATTGTTTAATCGTGATGGAAAGCGAGTGATAACTAAGATTAAATCTAAAGACTTTTGTTGATATTTTTTGACAAGTTAATTAGGGTTTACTAAAAAAGTTTTTTTAGGGAGAGAGTCAAGAGTAAGTAGGGTTTGTTGAAAAAGTATTTTTAAGGAGTGGGAGATTAGGGGAGTAATTTTTTTGCATTTCCGACAGACAATGCCAAATTTTTGAGCGTTTTAGACTAAATATCCGGCACTTTTTTTTCCAAGCTAAAAAGGCTAAAGCTTTTATTGTTAATGGTTTGAGATTTAATCAGCAGAGCAATAATTATTGTAGTTTTATTATCAAGCTTTTCTAGGAAAATTAGAGATTTTTTCCAAACTATAGCAATCATAAATAGGTTGTACGATTTTATCTAACGGGTTTTGGTATCCAAACCAAAGCAAAAATTGGATTTGGAAACCAAACCCCTACAGTTTTATTCTCAAATAATTTAGGATTACTACATAGGCAAATTCTAACTACCAAGAATAGAAAAATTTTCATTAACTGAATTTTTAGCTGGGGAATAGCTTTGTTCAATAATTAACAATTACTGATTACTGATTACTTATTACTTATTACTTATTACCTCTTCTGTAATAAAAGGATTGGTTAAAAGGAATTTTTAGGTTTTCAAGGGGAGATTGAATATAGTTAGGTAATCCATCCATCGCTCGCCCGCTTTTTATCCTTTCTAGGATAGGCATTAAACCTGATTTTTTCGGTAAGCATTCAGCAATGACAATTTTATTCATAACTTTTAATTTTATTCGGAGACTAATTCCTTTTAGTGTGATAATAGGCTAATAACTCATAGGTTATAAGGGAAAAGCTTACCAAGTTTTGATAATTTCCAGAGACTCTTTTCCCACTATTTATAAAATTCAAAACTTTGGCAAGTTTAATAAAGGTCTAACAGTTGTTAATATGTAATTTTGAAATAATTTTGAAATAATTTGAATGATTAACTATTTGAAAGGAAAAGTAGCAGATGTTCACAAAAGCAGTAGTTCTCGTGTGACTCTAATTTTAGAGGTTAATCAAATAGGTTATGAACTACAAATTCTGCCTAGGTTGACTCAAAGTCTACAACCGGAGGAAGATGTCCAAGTTTTTACCCACCAACAAGTACGAGAGGACCAAATAGTATTGTACGGTTTTGGTACTTCCGCAGAAAGAGACTTATTTCGTCAGTTGGTAAGTGTCAGTGGTATTGGGGCACAATTAGCGATCGCCCTACTTGATACTCTAGAATTACCAGACTTAGTTCAAGCTATTGTGGGGGGAAATACTCGTGTATTAGCCAAAACCCCTGGGGTAGGGGCAAAAACGGCAGAACGTATTGCTTTAGAATTGAAAAATAAATTGGCCGAGTGGCGACAAGATGCAGGTTTAGCTACATCAGTACCAGTAGGAGTCACCCCTGCTATTCAAGAAGAGGTAGAAATGACTTTGTTAGCTTTAGGATATACAGGCCAAGAAGTAATACAGGCATTGCAAGCTGTTAGTCAAGATGCTAATATGTCCAAAAATACCAATGCAGAAGATTGGATTCGGGAAGCTATTAGTTGGTTGAGTCGCTCTACTCAACTGTGAAGGACTTATATAGGTATTTCTCAGAACAAAGATATATGATACTATAAGTGATTGTGGTAATTTTTGGAAAGATTAGTAGAAATTAAACATAATGGCTCTCAAACAACAGCGTAAACAAGAGATTATTAGTGAGTATCAAACCCATGAAACGGATACAGGTTCAGCAGATGTCCAAGTGGCAATGCTGACAGAAAAAATTAGTAAATTAAGCGCTCATTTAAAAAATAATAAACAAGATTATTCATCCCAGAGAGGTCTATTAAAAATGATTGGTAGACGTAAGCGCTTATTAACATATATCCAGAAACAAAGCCAGGAACGTTATAAAGCATTAATTACTCGCCTTGGTATTAGAGGTTAAAAACTGACTTATGCCCCCAGAATCATCACGCCAACCTTTACCTTTTGAACCTGCTAAAAGCCGTAAAAAGCAAGGCAAAAAATCATCTTCTTCACCTCAAAAAAAGGTGACAAAAGAACAAAATTCTCCTAATGTAAATCAAAATCAAAAGCGTAAAAGAGTTAGAGGAGAAAGTTCTATTCCTGAAGTAGTTAGTAGGCGGATGATAAGCCGTATGATATTATTATCTGGTCTACCCATGCTACTAGCTTTGTCAACTTTTATTTTTAGCTACTTTATCATTACAAATGATATTTTTATACTACCAAACCAAGCAGTTTTGCTAGTTAGTCTGGGCTTTTTTGGTTTGAGTGTTATTGGTTTGAGTTATGGTCTTTTTTCTGCCTCTTGGGATGAAGATAAAAAAGGTAGTTTATTAGGTTGGCAAGAAGTAAAAATTAACTTTCAACGCACGAGAGAAGCTTGGAAAGAAGCTAAATCCAAAAGTTAATTTCTTTCCAAAATTTAGTAGTGATAGAAGTTAAGCATTGAGCTATTCGCGGTCAGCTCTCAGCTTTTTAAGAAATTAAGTAAGCATTTGTTTAACTCCTACTATATTTTTAACCAGAGAGTTGAAGTATAAGAATGACAAGTTTGAGTTTTCAAATCAGACAATTAATTGTGTGGTGGAAAATGGCAAATCATAGATGTGGCTCCATAGACTGCAAAGGTTAAGCGATCGGCTTTTACACTAACTTTGACTTTTAATTTAGGGAAATTACGAAGATGCTAATCTCTCTTTTAAAGGTAATAAAGTTGATAGCTAATGGCTGACCTCTGAATGCTTCTACTACATTTTTAACCAATAGATTGAAGCACAAGAACGACAAGTTTTAGTTTTCAAATCAGGCAATTAATTGTGTGGTGGAAAATGGAAAATTGTAGATGTGGTTCGATAGACTGCTAAGGTTAAATAATTGACTTTTACACTAACTTTTAATTTAGGGAAATTACGAAGATGCTAATCTATCCTTTAAAGGTAATAAAGCTGATAGTTAATGGCTGACCGCTGAATGCTTCTACTATATTTTTTTTTTACCCATAGATTGAAGCAAAATAACGAAAAGTTGGAGTTTTCAAATCAGACAATTAATTGTGTGATGGAAAATGGAAAATCCTAGATGTGGCTCCATAGACTGCTAAAGTGAAATGCTCGGCTTTTCCACTAACTTTTACTTTTAATTTGGGTGAGTTACGAAGATGTCAATCTCTCTTTTAAAGGTAATAAAGCTGATAGTTAATGGCTGACCGCTGAATGCTTCTACTATATTTTTTTTTACCCATAGATTGAAGCACAAGAACGAAAAGTTGGAGTTTTCAAATCAGAAAATTAATTGTGTGGTGGAAAATGGAAAATCCTAGATGTGGCTCCATAGACTGCTAAGGTGAAATAATCGGCTTTGACACTAACTTTTACTTTTAATTTCGGGAAATTCCGAAGATGCTAATCTCTCCTTTAAAGGTAATAAAGCTGATAGTTAATGGCTGACCGCTGAATGCTTCTACTATATTTTTAATCTATAAATTTAAAGCACAAGAACGAAAAGTTTGAGTTTTCAAATCAGACAATTAATTGTGTGCTGGAAAATGGAAAATTGTAGATATGGCTCCATAGACTGCCAAGGTTAAGCGATCGACTTTTAAACTAACTTTTAATTTCGGGAAATTACGAAGATTATAATCTCTCTTTTAAAGGTAATAAAGTTGATAGCTAATGGCTGACCGCTGAATGCTTCTACTATATTTTTAACCAGAGAATTCAAAGCACAAAAACGACAAGCTTGAGTTTTCAAATCAGACAATTAATTGTTAATTGTGTGGTAGAAAATGGAAAATCGTAGATGTGGCTTAATAGACTGCCAAGGTTAAGCAATCGACTTTGACACTAACTTTTAATTCAGGAAAATTACCAAGATGCTAATCTCTTCTTTAAAGGTAATAAAGCTGATAACTAATAGCTGACCGCTGAATGCTTCTACTATATTTTTAACCAGAGAATTCAAAGCACAAAAACGAAAAGTTTTAGCTTTAAAATCAGACAATTAATTCTCTGCTGGAAAATGTAAAATTGTAGATATGACTCGATAGACTGCTAAGGTGAAATGCTCGGCTTTGGCACTAACTTTGACTTTTAATTTAGGGAAATTACGAAGACGCTAATCTCTCTTTGTAAAGGTAATAAAGCTGATAACTAATAGCTGACCGCTGAATGCTTATACTATATTTTTAACCAGAGAATTTAAAGCACAAGAACGAAAAGTTTTAGCTTTAAAATCAGACAATTAATTCTCTGCTGGAAAATGTAAAATTGTAGATATGACTCGATAGACTGCTAAGGTGAAATGCTCGGCTTTGACACTAACTTTGACTTTTAATTTAGGGAAATTACGAAGACGCTAATCTCTCTTTGTAAAGGTAATAAAGTTGATAGCTAATGGCTGACCGCTGAATGCTTATACTATATTTTTAACCAGAGAATTCAAAGCACAAGAACGAAAAGTTTGAGATTTCAGATCAGACAATTAATTGTCTGCTGGAAAATGGAAAATTGTAGATATGGCTTGATAGACTGCCAAGTTTAAGCGATCAGCTTTGACACTAACTTTGACTTTTAATGTGGGGAAATTACGAAGATGCTAATATCTCCTTTAAAGACAATAAAGCTAATAGCTAATAACTGACTGCTGAATACTTACTTACAGAAATGAATAAAATCTCGTCCCCAGATTATACTTATTTTTATTTTCCCAGACTTTATTTTGTAGTTTTTTTAAAGAAGTAAAGTATCATAGTCTACACAGAAAACAAAACTTTATATTCTCTTTATTAAGAAATTACAATAACTTTGCTGTTTCAACTTATGATAAAAATAATCTTACATTGAACCTATACCTATTCAGCTGTAAAAGTAAAAATGATTATAGTAACTAAAATTGGTTCTCCCGAAACAGAAATAGATCGTCTTTGTAACGAACTCCAAACTAATTGGGGTCTAACTCCAGAAAAAATTGTTGGGCGCTACAAAGTTGTCATTGGTTTAGTAGGAGATACCGCAGACCTAGATCCATTACAACTACAAGAAATGAGTCCTTGGATCGAACAAGTAATGCGCGTCGAACGTCCCTACAAACGAGCAAGTTTGGAGTTTCGTCACGGAGAACCTAGTACAGTAGTAGTATCTACTCCAGATGGACCTGTGCCTTTTGGCCTCGATAGCCCTCTAGTTGTAGTTGCTGGACCTTGTTCCGTAGAAAATGAGGAGATGATTATAGAAACAGCCAAACGGGTGAAAGCTGCTGGTGCTAGGTTCTTGCGTGGAGGTGCTTATAAACCTCGTACTTCTCCCTATTCTTTTCAGGGACATGGTGAGAGCGCTTTAAATTTGTTGGCTGCCGCTAAAGAAAAAACTGGTTTGGGCATTATAACAGAAGTAATGGATGCTGCTGACTTACCAAAGTTGATTGAAGTTGCAGATGTGGTTCAAGTAGGTGCCCGTAATATGCAAAACTTTTCCTTATTAAAAAAAGTCGGCGCTCAAGATAAACCTGTACTTTTGAAGCGGGGAATGGCTGCAACTATTGAAGACTGGTTAATGGCTGCAGAATATATTTTAGCAGCTGGAAATCCAAATGTTATTCTTTGTGAACGTGGTATTAGGACATTTGATCGTCAGTATGCTCGTAATACCTTGGACTTGTCTGCAATACCAGTTTTGCGATCGCTGACTCATTTACCAATTATGATTGACCCTAGTCATGGTACTGGTAGAGCTGAATATGTACCTGCAATGGCCATGGCTGCTATTGCTGCAGGGACAGATTCTCTGATGATTGAAGTCCATCCCAATCCGGCAAAAGCTCTCTCAGATGGCCCTCAATCTCTAACACCCGATAAGTTTGATCGGTTAATGCAGGAAATGGCAATTATTGGTAAAACTGTTAACCGTTGGCCACAATTAGAACCAGCCCTTGTATAGGGTGTGCTTCTTAGGCCAAAAAGCTCGTACTTTTTTCGACAAAAAAATCTAAAGCTTTTATCTGTCAATCTTTTGAGAGTTAATCAGCCAGCCCTAAATAGGGCTGGCTGAAAAAGTTTTTAACTTTCCTGGCGGGAAGTCCCGCGCTCTCCATCCCCCCTAACCCCCCTTGGAAAGGGGGGAGGGGAGCGTCGGGATGAAAGCCTGGGCCAGGATTCGGATACCTTCATAAGCTAAACGTTCATATGCCCAAGACACAAGCTACGAGCATTTTGTTATTATCAATGTCAACACAGGGGGAGGACATCACCTCTGTCATGCGCAGCGGTCAGGGTTTCCCAGACTGAAGAATCCCTATAAGTCCCGTAAGGGCAACGTCGGGAGTATCTCAATAAGCTGAATGGTTTTCTTTTGTTTAACATATTGCCTCTTACTTTTCTGCCCCAAAACTGACATTAATTTACAACAAAAATTTAGTTGATAATTGATGAATAATAAATTTGTTAACTATATTGCTGTAACGATAGTAGCTGCACTTATAACTATTACTGTATTGATAATAGCAGTCCCATTGGCAAAGGCTGGTAATATGTTTGTTGTATCTTTTGTCAGTTTTGGTGCTGGTATTGATCGAGATACAGCCCTGGAATTTGAAAACTTTTTGAGTACAAAATATCCAGATATTAGGTATGAAGTAAATCCAGCGGGATACGAAGGGGAATTTGATTATTGTTTTGACTTGAGTGATTTATCAGAAGAGCAACAAACTGCTTTTCAAAAAGAGTCTATCGAAATACTGCAAAAATCGAAGCTAGTGGAAATTTCTGAACAAGACAATTGCCCGAAAAAACTCTAATAACAGGACTTCTAGAAAAAATGAGTTAAAAATGACTTTAAAGCAAATATTTGGAAAAAGAGTTTGAGCTGGAGTTAGCATCAATCTATCAATACTTATGGTTCTAGACCTTTTCTCTTGTCCCTACCTGAACAGCTTTTCAGCTCTTTTTCAATGCCTAAATTCTAATAATCTAAACAGTCACAACCAATAGTCTCAGAGATTACCGAAAAATTAGGGTATATTGCACATAGATCCAATAACCTCATAATCAGGGTTTTAAGCTATTGATTGTGAGGTTATTTAACCGGATTTGATATAATAATTAATAATTAATAATTAATAATTAATAATTAATTATTGAAAAATTAGCTCTTACTCTTCAAAGAGTTCACCTTAGATTCAATCTCTTGCTTGACTTGAGTCGGTAGTTTGACACCCCGTTTATCCATTACCTGAATCACATTTTCTTGAATAGCAACCGCTGTTTTATTATCCTGTTTGTCTTCTAGCTCTTGACTAAGTTGGTCAGAAATTTGCTTAAAGCCAATATTACCCAGAGTATCAGCAGTTTCAGTTCCTTTTTCCACCAGGACTTTTTGAAGCTCTTGGGAAGCCTCTTCTAATTTGGCATCTTGAACTTTTACTTGTGGTTGACCATTACTGAAATCAACAGTTTTGAAATTTTTTAACTTAGGTAATGCTAGGGCAACTTTGGCGTGGGGAACTGCATTAGCTTGAGGTAAACGCTCAGTCAATTCTTGAAGAATATCGTTACCCGATTCCAGAATCCGACTACCTTGGAAAGCAAGAATCCGACCAACATCATCGCTAAATACATCTTGGGCTAACTTTTCCTCTTCTCTCCTTTTTTGCGGACTGGGGCGGAGTACAACTAATGAAAAGGAAGACGAGACAATTTCTTTACCCTCATCATCTTCTTTCTCCGCTGAGAGGGTGATAGTAATTTCGTAAGATCCAGGATCGGCAATGTACCATCCTAAAGAACCAGCGGAAAGGAACAGATTACTGAACAAAGATTCTCCAGGTTGGAGAGTAATTTTTTCATGAGCGAAACAAGGCTGAGAATAACTACGATACTGCTTAGTCTCAGACTGATTACGAGTAATGTCAATGGTGATATGACCAATATCTTTAAGAATTGACTTGTCTACTGAGCGAGGTTTATTGCTAATATTCTTTAATTTCAGCTCTAATGTAACTGGTTCCATAAACTCGAACACAGGACGCTGTTTATTGACTCGAAGGTCTAGCTGAAGAGTAACTGACTCTGGATCTTGACCGCTGAGTTCCTCCATCAATTCCATCGTTGATTCCCTGTCAGCATGATTGGTAAACCAAGTAGCAGATCCCATGCTGACAAAAGCTTCAGGAGCGTGACGTAAAAATAGCAATTCTTGGTCGCTAAACCGGAAGCCAAAATCTCGCCAGTAAGCATCTTCGCCCCCTGCAACTTTCCGAGGATAGTTCATAAAGCTTCCTGCATTTGGCTCATTAACTACAGAACTATGCCATCGCGATCCACTTTGTTTTTGCCAGGAATGAGCCAAGTTGAAAGCATGACCAATTTCGTGAATCATAGTCCGAAAATGGTGACGCTTGATAATTGCATCGCGGTTATTAATCCAGGATGGATAATAGTCCTCAATGGCTTGACTAAAGATAGCAGTACCACTGCGTTGATAAGTACCAATATCATCAAACATGACACCAAAGGTGACATAGCCTGGAAAGTTTTCATAGCTTTTAGCAAAAAAGACCCACATTGCCCAAGGATCACCTTCTTTTCGGGACCAGTTAGCTATCATAGCATCGTGTAGTTCCTGCGTATTCCATCGCGCATTTGTACCTGCTCCAGCACTAGAAACAGCATTTACTGCAGCAGAGCGAGTTATTTTGATACCAGCCCTGCCATAGATTTTTTCTAGGGTTAACTCTTCCGCAGCCACTCCAGCAGGACGAGGTAACGAGCTAGTATCATAGGTTAGCCAGTAATCTACATCTTTTTCATAATCTAATTCTAACTGAGTCTGGCGAAAATAATCAGATGTCCGTAGAAGCCCAGACTCACCAATAAGATGTTTCTTATCTTTGTAAAAGTCAAATTTCAGGAAGCTAGAATCAGGTGACTTTTCGTGGTATTCAACGGACATTTTATTGGGTTTAATACCTGAGATATTATATTGATGCGCATCCTTGTATCGATACCAAATATCACCTTCCCACTTGTTAGTACCTGCTGGTTGAATCTTGGCAATAAATAAAACATACTGCGTTGGATTTTGCCAACAAACGCTGAATTGCATCTGTGGATCAGTCCCGTCCACATCCAGGCGTGCGAAGAATTTTGTAGTTAAACGTTGATATACTCCCTTCCAAGTAGTCCACTTATTATTAGTGGTAGTGGAATACAAACCACTTTTAACTCGATTTCCTATTGACATAGTTCTATATCTTTAAATTTTGCCAGAAGAATTGAGTATAACCTAGAAAAAATATAAAAGTTTTGGCATAAGTATTACGTTTTGTAAAACATCAAAGACTTTCGTTGTTGAGTAGTCAGTCCATAACTAAGTAAGATTTTTTGCTATTTAGGTTGGAATTATTAACAAAAATTATAGATTTTGGTATAACAGTTCATCTGAGGGAGTTTGGTATCCAAAACCAAGTAGAAATGGGATGAAAAGACCAAACCCCTAGTGCAGAATGGCAGAAATAACTAACCAGTTACAAAATTTTCAAAGTCTTACCAATCAATAATGCATGAATTTTGAATTTTGACTTCCGCGTAGCGGCACTAGGGCTTTTTTTCACAAATCATTTACGATCGCTATATCTACAAAAATTGATTATTTTGTTGAGAAACGATACAGTCAATTTGATGCTCAATATTATCAAGTAATTTCTGCAAAGTTAATAAGCTATCTAGTTGAAAATGAGCTAAATGTTGACGAGAGCAAACTTGATTGATTTTCATCTGTAGTTGTTTACCTAGTTTAAAGGCATCTTGACTCAACAAAGATAGCTGTTGCTGTTGATAAAATCTTAAAGCTGCTCCTCTCAATACTTGTAATGTTGCTTCTTCCCCATAATTTCCTGGCATTACCCTCAAACGCAATAATAAATGATTATTTTGATAGGTTCTTTCTATCTCTACTTGCCGAGGTTTTTTAAGAGGAATTAATGACATTTTGGTAAGCACTTTTAGCTCATTAATAATAGCTTCAATTTTCTTTGGTTCTAAATCTTCAACTACAGATTTTAGAACTCCATCTTGACTCCAAAGAATTCTACCTTGGGATTGTTTTTGTTCAAAATAAAGTCTACCAATTCCTGATTCTAAAACCTTCACCAGTAGTTGTTTTAATAGCTTTTGAGGTTCTAAAGCACTCATAGTTTCCAAAGAAGTAGCTTCAACAGAACTAGGTAAAGATAATTCCAAAATATCACAGAGAGAGTTTTTTGATGAAGGTTGAATTTCTAATTGAAGTTTTGTCTGTTTTGAATCTTGAGAATTTTTGATAGAACTGCCTGACTCTATTCTATTTTTTGCTTCAGAAAATTGGTGATTTTTCCCAACCTTACCATACTGAGAATTATCAATTTGTTTTTGATTATCCTCAGGCAGAGTAACTGTTGAAGCACTAGAATTTTTTTCTTTTTGATGACCAATATGGCTTAAATAAGAGGAAAGGATTGACCTTTGAATTTCAGAGGAAATTTGCTCAGTTACCAGCGAACAATTTAAGTAAGATAGTAATCGACGAGCATAATCTAAAGCAGAAGAATCTTTCGGATCAACGACACCAAGTCTAACTCGACTACCTTCTACAGATAGAGGTAAAATTTGATAGTATAGACAGGCTTCAAATGGTAATATATTGTCAATTAATGCAAATATCTGGGGATTATCCATTTGCTTTACCCCCTGATTGTTATCGAATGCTAACATTTTTGAGTTGTGTATTTTAAACTAACGGAAGTTAATACTCAATTTTTGGGATTGGATTAGATTAATATAGGCAATAACTATCTTCGCTGGAGTTTCTAAAGTTGAGTTAACAAGAACTTTGATAATAATCAATTAATTGAGTATATAAACTGATCTTTTTCCACCTGCTAAAAATTAATCCACTAATTAATAATATAGGTGACCCATGGATTTAATACCAATGCTGTAACCTTTAAATGTTTAGAGTAGTGGAGTAATAATACTATACTATCTTAAAAACTGACAGATTGAATTAATTAAACTATTTACTCAGGTAAGTTTTGATTAGTTGAGACAGGAAAAATAGCTTGAAACGAAACAGGAGCAAGGAAAAAACCTCTATATACTAAAAATGTCTTAAATCTCAAATAGATTAAAAAACAGGCTGATTAGAGGTTAAACCATTACGGGGTGACACACCTCAAAAAAATTTTTGGATAAGGTTTGATACTAAAATATTTGTGTTGGAAATCTCAGTTTTGTTTGATAAGAATAATCCTTGTTTTAAGGAAGCTAGAGAATTTAGAAAGATTTGGCAATAACTGAAGATGGAAGATTTTTTTATACCGAACCCGAGCAGATTTTATATTAGTAGTTAGTAGTCAGTTGAGTAGTCACTAGAAGATACTAAACCACTACATTCTACTATTATTAAGAATTTGACATTATTCAACTTCATAAACTATCCAAATCGCTCAACTAAACTTACCCAAACTGAAATAATAAGTTGACAAAAGCTGTTAAAAATAATCGTGAAATTTACTTCACGATCGATGGGAAAATTCTAATGGTTCAGGTATTAAAGTATTTCCTATGGTCTAAGAACTATTCCGTAAAGATTGAGCAGCTAAATATAATTTAGTCCATTCAGTAATAACTTGATTGGTTTTCAGGTTTAAATTTTTACCAATTTCCTCTATACTTGCACCGGATTTTAAGGCTTCAATTAAATGACGTTGTTGAGAATTAAGATTTTGCCAATATTCTTGCCATTGACTGGAAGTCAAACCTAGGCCATGCTCATTGAGAGAAATTTCTAGCCAATTAGCGATTAATTCCGGTTGTTGTTTGAGCGCAAAAACACGAATTGCATGATAACTAACTTTTTCTCGTAGTCTATATACCTGTTTGACAGGCATATTTAAAGCTTGAGCAATTTCATCCTGAGTATTACCTCTAATATAAAGTTTTAACCATTCTGCTGCTTTTTGGTCAACTTTTTCCGCTAAATATTTTTCAAATTCTTCTTCGACTTTAGACCGAAGTTGATGTTGTTGTTCCATTGCTTCTGTATCTTGATACTCCGATGTCACCACAGCATCCAACAAACTTACTCTATCTTCGGTATCACTAGGAGTAATATCTTCTGAGATAAATTTGACCCATTCCTTGACAGGTACTTGAGTTAGACCACCTCTTTGAGTCCGACGTAAATAATTGACAAATCTATAAACCAGTAGAGGTTGATTACGAACTGGTCTAACACAATATTCTTCTACACTTGCCAACAATAAAGAGTTTCGCAGATGGGGATTTTTCGTACATTCGGCAATTTTGGCCATTTGCTGCTGTAGGTAGCGATCGCTATTGAGCATCTCTTGGACTACTTCTTGGAGGACATCAACTACACTTCGCTGGCGATCGCGACTGGTATTTACCCATGCTCGTATTTTTTGCCGCAGCATCACTAACCCACTCAAGCGCTGCATCAAGTTTTGATAAGCTCGTTCTGGGGAAACGTCCAAATATCTTTGTCCTAGAATTCGATAAAGAAATTCTCTTCCTTTAGATGCCATTTCTTGTTGGACAGGAGTAAGAGTCTCTAACTTACTGGGATTATTTCCCAATAGCCAACAAACAATACTATTGTGGATATCTGAGTTATGGTTTGGATAGTCTTCCTGAAGTCTGGTTTTCCACTCTTGTGCCAGTGCTTGAGCCAAAGTCATTCTATTTTTAGTTCTAGATATTCGATTATAGTATAGGGCGGAGTCAACCTCTGCAAATTTCTGCTAAAAGTTTGTTCTTTGCCATAGTATTCTAGCAATATTTCTGAACTTTGATTTGATATGCAGTTTGGATTGATTATTTGGAGAGAGTTTATTACTTGAGTAAAATAGCAAAGTTCAAGATTAGTCAAAACTTATATTTAGATTTTTCTATAAAATATTCATAACTTTTCAGAATCTTCAGCAGTGTATATTACATATTATCTGAAAATTGGCAAAACTGAAAATCATGTTTCTTGTTCCTCCACTTTCGTTAGGATTGAAAAATCTCTGTCTAGCTCTAATAATTTTTTGATTTTGCCTAATTTAGCAGAATAGTTGATGATTCCCTATCTAAATCTTTACTCAAAAATGGAAATTGCTCTAGATAAATTTTGCTCTCAGTTTCAGTCTAAGTCAATCTAACTTTTCCGAATCTTCAGAAGTGGATATTACATATTCTCTGAAAATTGGCAAAACTGAAAATCATGTCTCTTGTGCCTGAATTTTAATTAGGATTAAAAAATTTCTGTCTAGCTCTAATAATTTTTTGATTTTGCCTAATTTAGGAGAATAGTTGATGATTCCCTATCTAAATCTTTGGGAAAATTATATGGTATTTCTCTAGTTACTGAGGTCTAGTTGTTTTTCTGATTTTCTTTTCCCTAGGATTAAAAAATCTCTGTCTAGCTCTAATAATTTTTTGATTTTGGCTAATTGAGCAGAATAATTGCTATAGATAAATTTTGTTTTCAGTTTCAGTCTAATTTAATCTAACTTTTCAGAATCTTTGGAAGTGGATATTACATATTTTCTGAAAATTGGGAAAACTGAAAATAATGTTTCAAGTTCGCTGTATTTTAATTAGGATTAAAAAATCTCTGTCTAGAGTTAATAATTTTTTGATTTTGGCTAATTTAGGAGAATAGTTGAATTCCCTATCTAAATCTTTGGGAAAGTTATATAGTATTTTTCTAGTTACTGAGGTCTAGTTGTTTTTCTGATTTTCTCTTCCCACCGAAACCGAGTTACTATTCTTTATTCCCTCAAGCTAATAAATTTTTTATTTCACTCAAAAATGGAAATTGCTATAGATACTTTTTTGTTCTCAGCTTCAGTCTAATTTAATCTAACTTTTCAGAATCTTTGGAAGTGGATATTATATATTTTCTGAAAATTGGGAAAACTGAAAATAACGTTTTTTTCCTCCACTTTCGTTGGGATTAAAAAATCTCTGTCTAGAGCTAATAATTTTTTGATTTTGGCTAATTGAGCAGAATAGTTGATGATTCCCTATCTAAATCTTTGGGAAAATTATATGGTATTTCTCTAGTTACTGAGGTCTAGTTGTTTTTCTGATTTTCTTTTCCCTAGGATCAAAAAATCTCTGTCTAGCTCTAATAATTTTTTGATTTTGGCTAATTGAGCAGAATAATTGCTATAGATAAATTTTGTTCTCAGCTTCAGTCTAATTTAATCTAACTTTTCAGAATCTTTGGAAGTGGATATTACATATTTTCTGAAAATTGGGAAAACTGAAAATAATGTTTCAAGTTCGCTGTATTTTAATTAGGATTAAAAAATCTCTG
>NZ_JAAHHT010000156.1:0-5957 GCF_010672085.1 Okeania sp. SIO3I5 | reverse complement strand
TTCAGTCTAATTTAATCTAACTTTTCAGAATCTTTGGAAGTGGATATTACATATTTTCTGAAAATTGGGAAAACTGAAAATAATGTTTCAAGTTCGCTGTATTTTAATTAGGATTAAAAAATCTCTGTCTAGAGTTAATAATTTTTTGATTTTGGCTAATTTAGGAGAATAGTTGAATTCCCTATCTAAATCTTTGGGAAAGTTATATAGTATTTTTCTAGTTACTGAGGTCTAGTTGTTTTTCTGATTTTCTCTTCCCACCGAAACCGAGTTACTATTCTTTATTCCCTCAAGCTAATAAATTTTTTATTTCACTCAAAAATGGAAATTGCTATAGATACTTTTTTGTTCTCAGCTTCAGTCTAATTTAATCTAACTTTTCAGAATCTTTGGAAGTGGATATTATATATTTTCTGAAAATTGGGAAAACTGAAAATAACGTTTTTTTCCTCCACTTTCGTTGGGATTAAAAAATCTCTGTCTAGAGCTAATAATTTTTTGATTTTGGCTAATTGAGCAGAATAGTTGATGATTCCCTATCTAAATCTTTGGGAAAATTATATGGTATTTCTCTAGTTACTGAGGTCTAGTTGTTTTTCTGATTTTCTTTTCCCTAGGATCAAAAAATCTCTGTCTAGCTCTAATAATTTTTTGATTTTGGCTAATTGAGCAGAATAATTGCTATAGATAAATTTTGTTCTCAGCTTCAGTCTAAGTCAATCTAACTTTTCCGAATCTTCAGAAGTGGATATTAAATATTCTCTGAAAATTGGCAAAACTTAAAATACCGAATTACTATTCCTTCTTCCCTCAAGCTAACAAATTTTATACTTCACTCAAAAGTAGTTTTTTAGAATCTTCAGAAGTGGATATTAAATATTCTCTGAAAATTGGCAAAACTGAAAATAATGTTTCTTGTTCCGCCACTTTAATTAGGATTAAAAAATCTCTGTCTAGAGCTAATAATTTTTTGATTTTGCCTAATTTAGCAGAATAGTTGATGATTCCCTATCTAAATCTTTGGCAAAATTATATGGTATTTCTCTAGTTACTGAAGTCTAATTGTTTTTCTAATTTTCTCTGACCACCGAACCTGAATTACTATTCTTTATTCCCTCAACCTAATAAATTTTTGAGTGAGGTAAAAAATGGAAATTGCTATAGATAAATTTTGCTCTTAGCTTTGGTCTAACTTAATCTGACTTTTCCGAATCTTCAGAAGTGGATATTAAATATTCTCTGAAAATTGGCAAAACTGAAAATAATGTCTCTTGTTCCTGCATTTTAGTTTCTATCAAAAAACGTCGCCCTAAAGATTTTATGGCATTAAATAATTCCTGAGCTGATAATTGACTTTCTGTTAACAATTGAGGAATAGAAACAGGTTCAATTTTCTGACTCAGGCAAATCAGAACTTTTTGTTCTATTTCAGACAAACGCTGCCAATGCTTTTCTAAAATTATTGCTAATTCTTCACTTATATATAGTTGTTCGTATTTGAAAAATTCTCCTACTCGTCCGCTAAAAATTTCTTGAATTGTTTGAGCAGCAATTTTTAACCATAAGGGATTTCCTTGATAGATATTAATTAACTTTTCCCATTCTGACTCATCTAATAATTTGTTTTCTCTGAGAATTTCTGAAGCTGTTAAACCTAAACGTTTTAGTGGGAAAAGACGAACGGGCAAATTTTTTCCAGCTAAGGTAATAATTTCTTGGGGAGATTCCCAACTGTTGATAATAAAGCAACTTTTGTGAACTGTTTCCCCAATTAGTTTAAATAATTTTTTATAGCTTTTGTATTCTGAACAATAATTTCCAGCTAGTTGTTTTTCGCTGAGTAAAGTTTGTACATCATCTAGCACAATTAAACAGCGTTTTTTTTGCAGGTTTGACAATAAAATTGATAGCTTTTCTCCTAAAGTAGAGGGTAGTTGTTCTTCTGTTTGATTAGCAGTTGAAAGTATTAAACTTTTTAAGGTTTTTTCTAAAGGTGGCGATAAGTTTAAGTCTAGCCAAATTGCTACATCAAAGTTAGTTTTAATTTTTTGTAGTAAGTAACAAGCTAAAGCAGTTTTACCAATTCCAGAATTACCTAAAATAGCTATTAAACGACAACCTTCCCGCAATATCCATTTTTCTAAAGTAGCAATTTCTTTTTCGCGATCGCTCAACTTAATTAAATCTGGTGCAGTGCTTAATTCTTGTTGGAATTTATCTGATTTAGAAGGCGATGATTTATTTGATGAGATATCCCTACAAACATTCACATTACTAACTATAAAATCATTACCTACAAAATTAGAGGAGAAAATCAAAGATTGTTTCCTCTCCATTGCCGAACGAAAATTAGTTCTATTAACAACTTCTCCCAAACTTTCCGATAGAATTTGAAATAATTTTGATGCCGTATTTCTAACATGACCTTCACTAAAGCCATTTTCTTCAGCTATATCAATATATCTTTGACCACGACACACACCCTGCAAAATAGTCCTTTGTGTATCATCTAAGTATTTTCCCGTCTGAGCAAAAACAAGTTCGTCACTTAACTGTAGTATTTCCTGAGTCTCCATTAGTTATTGTTAGTAGGAGAGTTTTTTTCAGATGATAACATACATTTTATGACATTCAATTACCTTAAGTTATGTTAGACAGTTTTTCTTAATAAAAGTAAAAAAAACTCATTACATTTGATGACATTTTATAATTTCAAAAAATTCCAATATTTGGCAAGATCGGATTCAAAGAGATACTACTATCTTTTAACTGGGAGTAAGCTAATGGAAGAAGATCCGAAATTACCAGAAAAAAATCAATTAGAAAATCCTGAAACTGAAAAAACCTTAAACCAACTTTCACAAGATTATGTGAAATATTTCAAAACTCAGATATCTTCTGGAAATTGGTTATTTTTAGTAATAACTGTAGTTATTTCAGTAACATTTGTATATGGATTAGTTAGTGGAGTAAGTTCTATTTTAACTTCAGTTTTTCCCATTAAAGAAATGAAAAATGCACCTGAAACTGCCCCCAGTCAAAATACAACTACTTCAACAGCAACACCAAAACTAACACCAACTCCGACTCCTACACCTAGTAGCAAACCTAATTATTTTGATAGTGTTTCATTTCCCCAAAATTCTTGTGGCGATAAGCTGCCAGATAATCGAAAAGAATATCCCGTCAATTTCTATCCTGTTTTTATCAAATATACTGAGGATAATATTGCCAAAATCCAATCTAAATTTTGTAGAGATTCATTTCAAACTGTCAGAAAAAATAATAATCAAGATGCTATCCAGGTTGCTTCTTTTCTGACCTCAGAAAGAGCAAATCAATTTAAAGATTTTTTAGAAAGAAGCTTTGACAAAGCAGATATAGGTGAACCTAATATTATCGCTGTTACAGTAAAATTTCCTGAAGATGAATCTTCACCTAAAAAGACTAATAACCCCAAAAAAACACAACAAAAACGCACTAACCGTGCATTTAAAAAACCAATGAGAACTGATAGTGCACTCTTTAAAGAGTTTGGTATAGACTGCGGTCAGGATACAGATACAATCGTTTTTGAAGATTTAGAAATGAAATGTTATTGTGACCAATATTCTTGTCGTATAGCTACTTATTTAACAGTTAATAATTATAGTCATAATTGGTATGAATTCCAATTATCTTCCTCTTTTTCTTTAGATGGATGGGCATCAATAGATGGTCTTAAATACGGGTTAATTGCTCCGGGAAGAAGTGGGAAATCTTTTAAGTTTAGTAAAAATGGCGGACGAAAATTTAAAGTAAGAAGAATTAGGGGAAGTGGCTATCCAAAGAAAAAAATTACTGTTAATTGCAACGATAAACCTTTTATGTTTTGGGGAGTAATTATCGAGCCAAAATGCAAACCTTCAGGAGGAACTTTTATCAAAGCAAAAGGTTTGCAAGAAATATTTTCTTCTAGAATCAAACTAAGTTTAGACAATTCTAATGGTGGATTTTTAATGTTTTCTACTGGAGTTATAAGCAAGTCTGGCACAATAACATCTAATAATAAGACTGTGAACATAATCTTTTCAGTAGTACCGCAATAAGAAATAATATAGCGCTACGCATTAAGGTTAGGACATTTCTAAATGCTGAAAGCTTGTAACAGTTTACTATTCCCTATTCCCTAGCGCGTAGCGCTATAAAAAATAATAACCTGCCTCCAAACAAAGCAAAAAAAGCTCTCCAAATGGAGGGCTTTTTTTTAATTAATCAATCAATTAAATATTAACCTTTAATAGCAGGAGCTAAATCTAGAGGGAAGTTGTGAGCACGATCAGACATTATTTCAAAACCCAAATTCTCACAGTAATGAACCCTAATTAAACAACAGCAAATTCAGTATATTTCCTCACGTCTGGAGATTGAAAAGCTAAAACAATTTCACTACTAGAAACACCTTTACCCATTAACTCTGTAGCAATACCTTCCTCCGTCCAATCTTCCTCAATATAAATCTTTTCATTCTTAATCCGAATATGAACGTGAGTATATTTATGTCGCTTACTACCTTCCCAATCTACCGTTAACCATAAATAATGGTCGTGAGTTTCATCAAATACTAAACAAGTTTCGCGTTTTTTATTAGGTGCTTGACAACCAAAATTATCATACTCAGTTAAAACTTGTTTAATCAATTCTCGATAATGAACTAATCTATCCATTTGATAATCTCTTCACCTTCCATATTCACAATCAATAAATTTATTTGATTTAATTTCACTACAGCTTCTATAGATTTTCTCAAAAAAAATGTTTCATAAATATTATCTTTAATCGCCAAGTAAATTAATTGATATTCATCTTGAGCTAGTTGAATTAAATTACGATAGTAAAATATACTGACCAATAGCCTTCTCAAACTCATTAATTAGTAAACAACTGATAAAACTCTTAATTTCTATAATAATTTTACGTTCCTTATTTTCAGTCTTTTCAATAGCTAAATCTGCGTAAAGTTCAGCATCTTCATATTCAATTTTATAGGGGTCCGCAATAATTGTCCAACCATCCTTAATTAAGGCATTTTTAACAGAGTCGTGGTAAATATCTCTGGTTGGCATAAACATTTCGTGAAGTTCTTGTTTTACGCTTGGTATTAGACTCTTTTTTACCCTAAAGACTATATTTAATGTACCACTATAGTTTTAATTTTTGGTATCTAGTGTTTTTGCATCACTCATAAATATTTTGAAAAGAGGCGATCGCTCACTAAACAAAACTCAACAAACACACAAAAAATAGCTTATACAAAATTTACCTATTTTTGAGAGCTCGACACTACATATATAAGACGTTATAGTTTTGATTTACTATATATAGTGTTTTTGGGTAAGTTTGATTCAGAGTTTAATCTTATATTATATACACGACTTACGCACACAAACAAGTAATCGGGTTATTGCCCTGATGATTGTTTTTCCCTCCCAGGAAATATAGCTTGTACAAGATTTACTAATTCATTTTTGAGCGTTCAACACTACATATATAAAACGTTATAGTTTTAATTCACTATATATAGCGTTTTTGGGTAAATCCTATTAAGAGTTTAATTTTATATTATATACACGACTTACAGACCCAAACAAAAAATCTCGTTTATTGCCCTAATTATTGTCTTTCCCTCTCAAGAAATTTCATTGATACACCCTTTCTATGTCTAAATTATGGCTTTGTAATTGTATTAGTAATTTTCATTTTATCTGACTTTTACCTGAAATTTTCCATCAAACAAACCAAAAAAAAAGCCCTCCAAATGGAGAGCTTTTTATTAATTAATCAGTCAAAAATTAACCCTTGATAGAAGGAGCTTCTACTGCAGCTAAATCTAGAGGGAAGTTATGAGCGTTACGCTCGTGCATTACTTCCATTCCTAAGTTAGCGCGGTTGATGATGTCTGCCCAAGTGTTTACTAC
>NZ_JAAHHT010000155.1 GCF_010672085.1 Okeania sp. SIO3I5 | reverse complement strand
TGTGTATTGACTAATTTTTCGTTAAAGTCTTCTTCAAAATAATCTGAATATTCTTTGATACGGTTTTCTTCTAACATGGTTACTATTTGGTCTGAACCTGTGGCAACTGTGAGAGGATTGGTATTAATAGTATCAATCGCTTTTAATATTTGTTGGGTGTCGGTTGTATTGTTGATAGACTCGTCTGTTTGTTCTTTGGCAGTGGCAGTATTGCTTGTTTGATTGTTGTTACTGGGGGTGATAGTTGAGGTGATAATGGCGGTATTGGAGATTAATGAAGTGTTGTTTTCTACAGAATTTGTAGTTGTATTATTTGGGAAATTATTAAGAATATTGCTATTGTTATTCTGGGGATTTGTTTGATTAATATCAAGATTAATATTGGTGTTATTGTTATTAGAAATTACTGAGGTATTATCTGGATTTTGATTAATTTCTGGAAGTTGGATGTTGATAGATTCATTGCTAAAAGTTGGATCGATTTGTCCTAGATTTTGCTCGTTACCAGGAATTTGAATATTGTTAGTATCGCCTCCGGCAGTTTGAGTCACATTCCCAATATTTTGATTGCCACCTGCTGTTTGAAAATTGTTAGTATCACCCCCGGCAGTTTGAGTCACATTCCCGATATTTTGATTGCCACCTGCTGTTTGAAAATTGTTAGTATCACCCCCGGCAGTTTGAGTCACATTCCCAATATTTTGATTGCCACCTGCAATTTGAAAATTGTTAGTATCACCTCCGGCAGTTTGAGTCACATTCCCAATATTTTGATTGCCTTCTGCCGTTTGAATATTGTTAGTATCACCTCCAGCAGTTTGAGTCACATTCCCAATATTTTGATTGCCTTCTGCCGTTTGAATATTGTTAGTATCACCTCCAGCAGTTTGAGTCACATTCCCAATATTTTGATTGCCTTCTGCCGTTTGAATATTGTTAGTATCACCTCCAGCAATTTGAGTCACATTCCCAATATTTTGATCGCCTTCTGCCGTTTGAATATTGTTAGTATCACCTGCTTCTGCTGTTTGATCTATATTTCCTATATCCTGATCTCCTCCTGACTCTATATCAATATTTGCATCTCCCTCTCCAGCATCTTGACTAATATCTCCTGTTGTTGTATCGTCCGAACTTCTGAGTGTTAAAGTTCCGATCGTACCATCTGAACTCATTGTTATATCATAAGTTGCGATGGAACCATCTGTTGCTTCCACATTAATTTCACCTGCGCTGCTTGTACCGATAGAACGTAAGTCTCCTGTACCTACTTCTGTTCCGTTGATGAATATGCTACCACTACTTCCTGCTGGTGCTTGTGTGGTAACGTCTCCTGTATTTACTTGTGCTTGACTACTTTCAATTATCAAATTACCACTTTCTGCCATTCCAAAGGATGAGACATTTGCTAGAGTTACACTTTCTGGGGCGTTAACTGCAACGTTTCCTCCTATTCCTTGCTGTGAAAATGAGTCAATATCGCCAGTTGAATTAATCTCACCTATTTCACTATTGACTGTAATATTACCTCCCTGCTCCATTCCTTCTGAGCGAATGCCACTAATATTAATACTACCTGGGGATGTGAGGGTGACATCTCCTGCTATTCCCGCGTCGGAAAATGTATTTAATTCTCCTGCTGCATCTATACTATTTTCACTGCGACTGTTGATGGTAATATTACCACCCTGCTCCATCCCCTGAGACAAAATAGTGTCTATATGAATATGACTTTCTGCTGTCATATCTACATTTCCTGCTGTACCTTGTCTTGAGAATGTTTGTATAGCTTGGGTGGCATTAATTTCTCCCTGTTGACTGATGATTTCAACGTCTCCCCCTGTGGTGGGTTTTGACTCGTTGAGGGCGCTTGCTTCTAATTCCCCTGTGGTAATGTTGTCTCTAGCGTTGAGGGTAATATTTCCGGTGCCGTCTGGGGAACGAGAATTTATTGTTCCTGCGGTGGTGTCTATTGTGCTGTTGTTGCTACGGAGAGTAATATTTCCGGCGACTCCTTGGGTTGCTTCTTCTCCTGGTATCGGAATGAGAGTGAAATTTTCGTTAACTGTTACTCTGTCTCTGACAAAACCTGATGCTAGGTTGATTTCTCCTGTTTCTATAGCGCCATCCGCAATCATATCAATTTTCCCTGTGTCGCCAATATCTGCACCGGAATATATTTCGGCAGTTGTGGTGTTGATATTGTTACCTGCTTCCAGAATAATATCTCCCCCTTTTCCTTGTCTGTCACTGCTGCTATTATTTGGAGGTTCGGAGGCGGAAATAATATTACTGTTTTCTTTGATGTTAATGTCGCCTCCTGCTTTCAGACTTATTTCACCTCCATCTCCATCGGCGAAAGAATAGATATTGTTTGTGCTGATATTTCCTTCGGGTGCTGTGAGGGTAACGTTACCTGCATCCCCTCCTCCTGAATAGTTGGCTATGAATTCGCTGTTGCTGGTGTCTATATTTCCAGTTTCTGATTTAATAGTAATTTCACCGCCTTGTTTTTGTCCGTGGGAACTTATGGTATCGGTTGTTATGTCGTTTTGTGCAGTGAGGGTGACATCTCCAGCATTAGCTGTTTCCGAAAATGATTGAATTGGTTGAGTGGCATTAATTTCTCCTCGTTCGCTAGCAATGGCAATGTTGCCTCCATCGGCGGTTTCGTTTTGATTGTTAGCTTGGGAGGAAATAATTCCTGTGGTAATATTTTCTTGGGCGGTGATATCTATTGTGCCTGCGTTTCCAGCATCGGTGCTTTTGGCTGAGATGGTGCTATTTGGGGCTATGAATTCTCCTGTGTTGATAGCGATCGCTCCTCCGTTACCTGTACCTGTTGTTTCTGTTAAAATTTGACCTTCTAGTTGGAATGTTTGGTTAGTGCTAATGTCAATGCTGCCTCCGTCTCCGCTGTCGGATGTGGCTGCTGATATTGTTGTGTTTTCGGTTATTGTCAGGTTTTCTGCTTCAATGTTAATGATCCCTGCGTTGCCTGCTCCTGTGGTTTCAACTGTTATTCTACCTTCGCCGGAAATATTTATGTTTTCTGGTGCGAATATATTGATATCGCCTCCGTCTCCAGAAGATAAGGTGCGGGCAGAAATGAAGCCGTTTTCTGTAAAAGTAATATTGAGATTAGGTTCAAATTCCCGTACGGACGTTGCATGCAACGTCCCTACCTGCTCCCGTACGGACGTTGTATGCAACGTTCCTACTTCCCTATAGGGGTTGAGAATAAGTGTGCCTGCATTTGCTTTTCCTTCCGTTTCGGCAAATATTCCCAATTTTCCTGAGATTAATAAGTCGTTGGTATTAATAGTGATGTTGCCTCCGTCTTCGGTGCTGGTTGCTTCTTTTTTAGCTGTGGCAGTTATTTCTGTGCCTTCTCCTATGGTGACTGTTTGGGAGTTGATGAGTATATTTCCGGCAGCACCTGAGCTGTTAGTTTCGGCACTTATTGCTACTTGCTCTGATAGGGTGAGGTTTTCTGTTTGAATGTTGATGCTGCCTGCGCCTCCACTACCTGTTGTTTCGACTGAGATTTTTCCAACGCCCGAAATGTTGATGTTTTCTGGAGCGAATATATTGATATTGCCTCCGTCTCCTGTTGCTGTGGTGCGGGCAGATATGAAACCTTGTTCGGTAAAGGTGATGTTGAGGTTGGAGTCACTTTTGTATGGTTGGAGTCTGAGGATGCCAGCAGGACTTTCTCCTGCGGTTTCGGCAAATATTCCGAGTCTGCCTGAGATTAATAGATCGTTGGCATTGATGGTAATGTTTCCGCCTGCTTCTGTGTTGGTGGCTCCTTCTCGGGCGGTAGCACTTATTTGGGCATCTTCTCCTATGGTTACTTGTCTGGTATTTATTTCTATGTCTCCTGCTTTTCCTGCATCGTTCGTTTCTGTGGTGAGACTTGTGCCTTTTTCCAGGGTGAAGTTTTTGGTATTAACGTTGATTTGGCCCGCGTTGCCTTTGTCTTCTGTGGAGGCACTTATGGCTACTCCGTTAGATATTGTCAAGTTGTCTGTTTCGATATCGATAATTCCGGCGTTGCCTGTGCCTGATGTTTCTACGGCGATCGAGCCTTCGCCGGAAATGTCAATATTTTCTGGGGCAGTGATGAATATATTGCCCCCGTTACCTGTGGAGGAAGTGGAGGCGGAGATGAAACCATCGTTGCTGAAGTTGATGTCTAGGTTTTGGTTGTTTTCGTAGGGTGAAATAGTGAGAGTTCCTGCGTTGGCGCTAGCTTCAGTTTCGGCGAATATTCCGAGTTGGCCTGTGATGTTGAGTTCATTGGTGTTGATGGTAATTTTGCCTCCGTCTCCGGTGCTAGTTGAGCCTATTACTACCGTGGCACTGATTTGAGCATCTTCCCCAATGTCTATGGTTTGGGCTTGGATGGTTATGGAGCCGGGGTTACCTGCGCTTGTGGTTTCTGTAATTAGACTGGTGTTTTGGTCTAGATTGAGGCTGCTGGCTTGGATGTTGATGCTGCCGGCGTTGCCGATGGCTTCTGTGCTAGCTTGGAGTCTGCTACTGTTGGTGAATAGAATGTTTTGATCTGTTTCTAGGGTGATGTTGCCAGCATTGCCATCGGCGCTGGTGATGCTGAGGATGTTGGTGCTATCGAGGGTGATGTTACCGAGGCTGGTGATGTTGACGTTTCCGGCTGCTTGCTCTCCTTTGGTATCGCTTTCGATGGTGACGTTGTTGAGATTGAGGTTGCCATTGCTGATGATGAATACGTCTCCTGATTGGCCTTGCGTGCCTGCATCTACTTTTAATGGCCCAACAAAAGGGTTTTGTTCAGTTTCTTGTGTATTAACCCTATTTGGTATACTTAATTGTTGACTGGTAATAATAGATAAGTCGTTCAGTAAAAGGTTACCTTGTGGTTGACTTTCAATTGTTACCTGCCCAGATTGGGAGTCGGAAGATAGAGTGAATATTTCTGTATTGCTGAGGTTGTTAGTAATAATGTTAACGTCTCCTCCATTACCAGAGTCATTTGTTCCTGTTGAGAATGTTCTGATTGCTAGTTTTTTTCTATCAAGTGTGGGAACTTCTTGCTCGAAAATATTACTTATCTCATTAGCAAGACTTAATGGAACACCAGTTGCTGCCAAAAACCCAGTAGGAAAAGAGAACTCAGGTTCGTTTGTATTCAAATTAATATCACCTCTGGCATTTAGGGTAATACTTCCTCCATCTCCTGAGTTACCTTCCTGGGTAAAAGAATATGCATCTATAGAATATGTATTGATGTTACCCTCCGCGTTTAGATTTATATCTCCTCCATCTCCTGAGTTACCTTCCTTAACCCAAGAATACAAAACAAGCCATCCTGCAATAATATCACCTCCTGCACTCAGAGTAATATTTCCAGCATTTCCAGAGTTATCCCTGTCTAAATTATTTCCTGAACTGCTTGTATCTGCAAAACTTGAATCAAGCCATACTGTGTTAATAATATCACCTCCAGCAGTCATGGTTATATCTCCCCCATTTCCTAAGTTCCTTTCAGACATTGAAGAAGAAAAGGACTCGACTTGTTGTGTTATGATGTCACCTTCAGCAGTCAGAGTGATATTTCCCCCATTTCCTAAAACCGAACGAGCTTTAAGGGAACCTTCTGTGAGACCAAGTGGACCTACCGTTGTATCAATTGAACCCGCTGTGCTGTTTATAGTTATATTACCAGCATTACCACTCCCTCCATTGGTTCCAGTCAGAAATTCCAAGCTTCCAGGAACCGGCTGAGAAATAGTAAATGCACCAGAATCCGTAAAAATGGATGTCGTAGTAACATCCCCTGCTGCTTTAATCTCTACATTACCTCCATTACCATTACCATTAAAGGATGAGGCAAGTATAGATCCAATACTCATATCGATCGCTCCTTCTGTACTTTCTATAGTTATATTTCCGGCATTTCCATTCTGAGAATAAGTATTAATGAATGTCGTAGTAATATCATCTGCTGCTTTAATCTCTACATTACCTCCGTTATTTGTGCCACCTGCATCTATAGTACCACTGGCAGGATCGGCAGCGATCGCTCCTTCTGTACTTTTGATAGTTATATTTCCTGCATCTTTATTATAAGATCCCGTACTAACGTATCCTGTACTAATATCTCCTGCTGCTTTTATCTCTACATTACCCCCGTTCTCACCAAGGGATGAAGCAATTGTAAATCCAAATCCTTCCGTAGTATCAATTGTTCCTTCTTTACTCTTTATAGTTATATTCCCTGAATTTAGATCGGATTCAGTAGTAATTCCTGCCGTGCTAATATCCTGTGCTGCCTTTATCTCTATATTACCTCCATCTCCACCAGAGGATAAGTAATCTCTTACAACAGATGAAGCATCTAATTCTGCCTGAATATTTATAGCTCCCTCTTTACTCTCTATACTAATATCTCCTGCATTTTCCTCAGACTCAGTGGTAATTCCTGCCGTGCTAATATCCTGTAGTGCTTTTATCTCTACATTAGCTCCATTCCCTGAAACAGAACGAGCTTTAAGGGAACCTTCGGTAATAATTGCGCCTGCTGTACTTTCTATACTGATATTACCAGCATTACCCCTACCACTATTAGTTTCTTCTCTACTATACTCATCAACAAAAAATTCACCAGATTCAGTAGCAATATCTGCTGTGGTAATATCTCCTGCTGCCTCGATCTCAATATTTCCTCCATCCCCATCAACAGATGAAGCATCTAATGAATAAGTAAGAATATTACCGGAGATAGCATTCAGGTTAATAGCACCACCATTTCCTTGACGAGAAGCAGAATTAATTAACCCTGTAATAATATTATTGTTAGCCTTCAGATCCACTCTACCACCATTACCAGTTTCGCTAAAACTGCGGATATTTCCTACACTCAGATCGCCATGAGTTGCATCCAGATTAACTGCTCCACTATTTCCGCTTCCTCTTCCTCCACCACTTTGAACTAGAGGATTACGCAATAATAGTTGAGTACCTAGAGCAGTTCCCCAGGGAGTTGTCTCACCAGCTTTGTACAAAGTACCGCTATCTCCTTCAAGAAAAAAAGATCTCACCTTTAAAGTCCAAGTTCCTGTGGAGTTCTCTCCATTGAAATCTGCCAAACTACCTTGAGGACTATATGTACGATTCAATGGAGCATTACCAAAATTTATCCCTCTAGAAGCATCATCGTCTAAAACAGTATCTTGAAAGTTTCTTCCTTCATTGCCACCAACACGAGAAAACAAGTTTACTTCCTTTCCTTCAGGTGATTCGAGATTGACTTCTAGGTTAGAAACTGTAGAATGTTCTACGGAAAAACGTACATCTAAATTCTCTACATTTCCTAAGTCATTATCTACAGTGAAAGTAAAAGTTGCAGTGTCATTGAGAATTTGCCTAATAGGTACAAAATAATTTTGGCCTTCAATAAAAGCAATATAATAAGGTTTGCCGTCAATAATAAAATTCCAATCGCTGTCACGTTCAAGAGCAGAGAAATCAAGAGTAGTAAAATCAAATGGAATAAATTCACTCTTATCCTCTACTTTCGGTGGTATCGATCCCCCCTCATCTACATCGATCGCTGCCAGTAACTCCCCACCAGAATAAATAGGCAACCAAGAAGTATCAATATTCCCCAAAATAATTTCAGCACCTGCAATAGTCAAATTCCGCCCATTCGTCTTAATAGTATCTGCACCATTGGTAAACGTATTGGGATCGTTCCCAACATCTGCCTCATTATCTAACATCTCTACAATACCAATTCCATCTCCATCGACATCGGCAAGAAATTCTATCTCTCCTTCCCCAGGCAGAAATTCCAACACATCATCTTCTATATCCTCAACAGTAATATCATTTGTCGCCTCTAACTTAATATCCGCATCCCCAGAAGTTTCCTCAAATTCATCATTGATCCTAATATTAGTGGCAGACAAGGAAACATTTTCTCCACCACCTTTTATTCTGCTACCCGTAGCAACAATATCTCCCGTAGCTTCAATATTTATCGCAGCATTTGTATCAGTAACTTCTGTTGATTCAATCCCCCCTGACCCCCCTTGCGAAGGGCGGGATATTTCTGCTTCAGAATTATTCTCCACTGTTTCAATAGTAGAAATAGCTTCTGTTAAAGTCACATTTCCTGTACTTTGAATTTCAATATCTCCTCCAGCAGTGGCAATACCATCCACATCCTCACTCACATCACCAATATTCACATTTCCTACATCAAAAAATACCCCACCACTGCCAGAAACTGCCTCTAAATTTTCCACATTCAACTGCAAAGGTGCGTCAATTAAACCTATTCCTCCAGTGCCAGAAGTTTGAAATAAAACACTCCCCGCATTAATAGTTGAACTATCAGAAACTCTGGCAATATTTCCCCCATTAGCATTAACAAAAACCTCTCCAGTTGTAGTTAAAGAAGCTAGATTTATATCTCCTACTTCTCCTAAATTTCCTAACTCAATATTAATCGTCCCACTTCCAGAATTTAATGTCGTTCCATCCAATTGATTTATGGAAGCTTTCCCGTTACTCCGGTTAGCAATATTCATCTCATCATTATTACCAAGTAAATCAATATTTCCATTGCCAACTGATGTGTCAATATCCGCATTTATATTAATACTTCGACCAGCCTTTAATTCTACAGATGAGTCAGTTTCTATCTTTTCATTAATTGTTATATCATTATCAGCTAGAAGAATCACATCTCCTGATAATTCCCCTAAATTTTCCGCCGAAATTGTCACATCAGAATTCTCATCTTGAGCGAAAGGGTCAATAGGAGTTTCTGTTTTTGTAGTTTCTGAATTATCAGCAATTTCTGTTGTAGGAGAATCTGTATTTTCATTTTCTGTAGATGGAACTTCTGAATTATTATCTAAAGTTTCGGTTTCTGAATTATTAGTATTTTCTGTTGTGTCTAAATTTTCAGAATTTTCTGTAGCTGAAACTTCGGAATTATTCTCTACAGTTTCTGAATCTGAATTTTCAGAATTTTCTGTAGCTGAAACTTCGGAATTATCCCCTTCTGTTTCAGTTTCTGAATTTTCTGAATTTTCTGAATTTTCTGTAACTGAGACTTCGGAATTATCCTCTACAGTTTCAGTTTCTGAATTTTCTGAATTTTCAGTAGCTGAGACTTCGGAATTATCCTCTACAGTTTCAGTTTCTGAATTTTCTGAATTTTCAGTAGCTGAGACTTCGGAATTATCCCCTTCTGTTTCGCTTTCGGTTTCTGAATTATCCTCTCCGACTGTGATATTTTCTGGGTCTAATAAAATTGTTCCTGGATTGCCAAAAGCTGCACTAACATCCACAGAGCCATCAAATATTAACTCTTGTTTTCCTGAAACTTCAACAAACCCTCCATCTCCAGAAAAATCTCCTCCCTTTGCACTAATATTTCCCGCAAAATTAGTAATTCCATCCGACCAAATTATTACCCTTCCTCCATCTCCATTATTAATAGCATCCGCAGAAATAAATGAATTATTATTTACAAAAGTCTGCTGAGAATTGGGAACAATTCCGTTACCTTGAAAGTCGCCTCCTATTAATACAGTTCCTCCACCATTCAAACCATCGGCGTTAATATTCGTGTCGATCAGAGCTACGCGATCGCCTAATATATTAACTTGGCCACCAATATTGTATCCCTCTTGGAAGGAGGTGTGGGGAGTGTGGGGACTGTGGGAGGTGTGGAAGGTGTGGGAGGTGTGGGAGGTGTGGGGAGTGTCGGAGGTGTGGGAAGTGGAAGTTGTTGATACATCTATGTTTGCAGAAGTAATAGCAGTTCCGGGAGTATCGGCAACTAAAGTATTTGAATCTGTCAACACCACATCACCATTAGCATTAACTATGACAGATGAGGCGTGAGTTTCTTCTCCACCTGTTAATAATTGTGGTAAAGATAGGGGAGTTATATCAGTATTTTCCCCATTTTCTAGGGATGTTCCCTGGAATGCCTCTACTTCTAAACTTAATAAATTTCCTGGTTGAGATATTCTCAGGATACTCTCACCTTCTACTGCTGCGATCGTAATGTTGCCCCCTGCTGTGGACAGTTCCCCCGTATTAACAACAGTCCCGCCCAACAAAGTTAGATTTTCTCCAGGATTTAAACTTAAATTTCCTTCGTTAACTATAGCACCTGGGTTAGATACATTAAATCTATAACCACTGGGGTTTCCGACTAAATTTGAGTAGTCGTTGGTTCCCATTGCTTGAAACCAGAAATTGTTGTTGTCAAAACCAATTCCTGTCGCAGTAGTAACACTGAATGAGGCAGGGACATTAAGGCTAGCATTAGGACCAAAAATAATTCCGGTAGGGTTCATTAAGAAGAGGTTGGAATTACCGCCGATGACTTGGATGAGACCGTTAATAATTGAGGCATTACCACCTGTAACTCTGCCCAGAATGTTGCTAGTGTCGGGAGTAGTCAGAAAGTTGGCAGTTTGGCCAGAGTTGACATTGAATTGCTCAAAGCTGTGAAAGAGGTTAGCTCCGCTGCGGGTGCCACCTTCGATATTAAATTCATTGCCCTGTGGAGTGACAGTTGTACCTGTACCGTCGTTTGCTGGAGTTATGGGTTGAGATTTAGCGGGAGTTGCTGCTGCTATTGCTAGTAGGGACATTAATAGGGAGAAAGGATGGCCAAATAATCGGGGTTTCATGGTTTATGGAAGTACATTTAATTTAGTGAAATCTTCTCACCATTATATTTCAGTAATTTTGGAGTTGTGCGATGTTGTACCCAAGAAACCATCTCATATCAAATTCGGTTAAATAGTTATAGATTGGTTAAGTCGGGAGGAGTCAACCCACCCCTAACCCCTCCCAGGAGGGGAAGTCAGGAGTCAGAAGAGGCCATAATTACAAAGATTTAATAATTATGACGATTGGAGATTTTTTTTATGTCCAATCCAGCGGATTTGATATCAGGAGTAGTAGGGGGGAAAGGCACTTGCCTTGATCTGTAAATGTTTTGAGATTCTTAATTACCAAGGACTACCAACCATAGTAAACCCCGCCCAATAATAGGGATGAGCAAAATCCTTATTCTGAATATTCTCCAATTCCGGCGGCAAAGACACCTCTCCACGACTACCCGAACTCCTTAAGATACCATCTGCGATCGCAACTTCTCCCCTCAACATTGCTAACTGTGCTTCTCGTAATGCCTCCGCTTTAATCTTAACATTACTCAAATGAGAGTAAAACTCTGTCATCAACCCCAAAGTACCCTCATCACTCACTAACCAAAAACTACCCAAAGCAGACTTAACTCCCGTAGCGATCGCTAACCCGGCAAAACCTAATTCAGCGTTACTGTCTCCCACCGCAGTACGACAAGCAGATAATACTAATAATTCAGCTTTTTCACTATTCCATCTCAATTTTCTGACTTCATCTAAACGTAATTTATCATTCCATAAATGAATATAAGAATCATTGGCTTTTCCGGCTTTAAATTCTGCATGAGTCGCCAAATGAACAATCGGATATAAACGATTTTCTAGTTGATTCATCAAATTATTTTTGGTAAATTCTTCATTTAAGAAAATATTTCCTTGCCACAATTTTTCAGAAATAGTTTGCAATTCTATCGGTACAGAAGGCAAAGGAGTTTCATCGATAAATTCACTAGCTCCCATTCCTAATAATTTGGTATTTTTGACAGAATTATAACGACTATCCATTAAACTCACACTCGGAATTAAACTCATACTATATTTCTCAATTAAAAATTGTTCTCCATCATGTAAAGCTGCCACAGGTAACAAACGAAAACCACGATCCATACTAAATAAAATCGTATCAATATTAGCTGCTTCTAGTTCATCTGAAATTGGTGCAATTAACCAGTTATATAATTTTTGAGCCAATGGCAAATAACTGGTAGTATTACGATTTCTAAAGTCAATTATTTCTGCACTAAAAATCATCGCATTTTTCAAAAGTTTGTCACGATTTACTGTGGGAATTGTTTTGAGAATTGGCTGACCATCTTTGGTAAATAATATGATTTGTATTTGGTCTGCATAAGCATTAATATAAACAACGGCTGATTCTTTCCCGGTTTGGTTAGCCATGTCTGTCAAAATATCCCGGACGTTTTGTGTATTGACTAATTTTTCGTTAAAGTCTTCTTCAAAATAATCTGAATATTCTTTGATACGGTTTTCTTCTAACATGGTTACTATTTGGTCTGAACCTGTGGCAACTGTGAGAGGATTGGTATTAACAGTATCAATTGTTTTTAATATTTGTTGGGTGTCGGTTGTATTGTTGATAGACTCGTCTGTTTGTTCTTTGGCAGTGGCAGTATTGATTGTTTGATTGTTGTTACTGGGGGTGGTTGTTGAAATTATATCGGAGGTTATGGTTGTTGATAAAATGTTGTTTTCTACAGGATTTATAGTGGTATTATTTGTGGGATTATTGAGGGTATTTGTCTGATTATTCTGGGGATTATTTTGATTTATGATTGGCTGAATAATTGAATTATTATTAGAAATTACTGAAGTATTATCTGTATTTTGATTGATTCCTTCGTTATGAAGATTGATAGATTCATTTCCGGTATTTTGATTGATAACTGGTGTATTAATAGTGACTTCGGTGGTTGGATTGAGATTATTATTATTCCCTGGATTTTGATTGATTACTGGTGTATTAATATCTCCTCCTGCATTTTGATTGAGGTTAGTATCATTCCCGGCATTTTGATTAATAACTGGTGTATTAATATCTCCTCCTGCCGTTTGAATATTGTTAGTATCATTCCCGGCATTTTGATTAATGATTGGTGTATTAATATCTCCTCCTGCCGTTTGAATATTGTTAGTATCATTCCCGGCATTTTGATTAATATTTCCGGTGTTGATGTCATCTCCAGCAGTTTGAATATTGTTAGTATTATTGCCTGCATTTTGATCAATATTTCCGGTGTTGATGTCATCTCCAGCAGTTTGAATATTGTTAGTATTATTGCCTGCATTTTGATCAATATTTCCGGTATTGATGTCATCTCCCGCAGTTTGAATATTGTTAGTATTATTGCGGGCATTTTGATTAATATTTCCGGTATTGATGTCATCTCCCGCAGTTTGATTAAGATTAGCATCATTCTCAGCATTTTGATTAATATCTCCTGTGTTTAAGTCTTCTCCTGAGTCAATGTTGGTATTAGCATCTTCCTCTCCTGCATTTTGATTAATATCTTCTGTGGTAACATCCTCTGTTGCCCTGAGTATTAAATCTCCTATTGTGCCATCAGAGCTGATTTCAATATCATAAGTTGTAATAGAACCATCTGTTGCTTCCACATTTATTTCTCCAGCACTGGTTGTACCGATGGAACTTAAATCTCCTGTGCCGACTTCTGTTCCGTTGATGACAATACTGCCACTGTTTCCTGCTGGTGCTTGGGTGGTTACGTTGCCTGTATTTACTTGTGCTGTGCGACTTTGAATGATTAAGTCTCCACTTTCTGTCATGCCATAAGATGACACATTTGCTAAATTCACGCTTTCAGGAGCAGTCAGTGTGACATCTCCTCCTATTCCTTGCTCTGAGAAAGAATCTATATTTCCATTGGTGGAATCAATATTACCTATTTCACTATTTACTATAATTTCACCTCCCTGTTCCATTCCTTGTGAACGAATACCGCTAATAGTTATATTTCCTGGGGATGTGAGAGTCACATCTCCTGCTATTCCGGCATCAGAAAATGTGTTTAATGTTCCTTCTGCATTGATGCTGTTTTCACTCCGACTGTCTATGGTAATATTTCCTCCCCGTTGTGTTCCCTGAGAGAGTATGTTTTCTAGCTGAACTGAACCTTCTGCCATAATATTGACGTTTCCAGCAGTGCCTTGTGCTGAGAAGGTTTCTATTTCTTGGGTGGCGTTAATTTCTCCCTGTTGACTGATAATGTTGACATCTCCCCCCCTAGTTGGTTTGCCCTCGTTGAGGGCGCTTGCTTCTAGTTTGCCTGTAGCAATATTTTCTCTGGCGTTGAGGGTAATATTTCCTGTGCCGTCTGGGGAACGGGAGTTTATGGTGCCAGCGGTCGTGTCTATGGTGCTGTTGTTGCTGCGGAGGGTGATGTCTCCAGCGACTCCTTGGGTGGCTTTTCCTTGGGGTAAGGGAATAAGGGTGAAGTTGTTGTTAACTGATATTTGTTCCGATCTTTGAAACCCTGATGCTAGGTCTATTTTACCTGTTTCTATGGCGCCATCCCCAATAATGTCAATTTTTCCTGTGTCACCAATATCTGCACCGGAATATATTTTGGCATTTGTGGTGTTGATGTTGTTACCTGCTTCGAGAATAAGATCTCCCCCTCTCCCTACTCCTGCGCTTCCCCGCTCTCCATCTTTTTCTGGCGGTTCGGAGGCAGAAATTATATTGCTGTTTTCTGTAATGTTTATGTTGTTTCCTGCTTTGATACTTATTTGACCTCCATCTCCATCGGCGAAGGAGTAGATGTCATTTGTGGTAATATTTCCTTGAGGTGCTTCTATGGTAACGTTGCCTCCGTTGCCTCCTCCTGAATAGTTGGCTAGGAAACTATCATTTCTGGTGCTGGCATCAATATTTCCTGTTTCTGATGTAATGGTTATTTGACCACCCTCTTGTTGTCCGTGGGAACTAATAGTATTGGTGGTAATGTCGTTTTGTGCATTCAGGGTAACATCTCCAGCGTTTCCTCCTTCAGAAAATGATTGAATTGGTTGAGTGGCATTAATTTCTCCTTGTTCGCTGATAATACTAATGTTACCGCCATCGGCGGTTTCGGTTGTGTTGTTGGCTTCGGAGGTGATGATGCCTGTGGTGATGTTGTTTTCGGCTGAGATGTTAATTTCTCCAGCATTTCCAGCATTGGTACTTTGAGCTGAAATAGTGCTGTTGGGAGCGTTCATTTCTCCTGTGTTAATGGTGATGATGCCTCCATTTCCTGTACCTGTTGTTTCTGTAATTATTTGACCTTCTAATTGGAATGTTTGATTAGGGTTAATATTGATGCTGCCTCCGTCTCCGCTATTTGATGTGGCTGCTGATATTGTTGTGTTTTCAGCTATTGTCAGGTTTTTGGTTTCGATGTTGATGATACCTGCGTTGCCTGCACCTTGGGTTTCAACTGTTATTCTACCTTCGCCGGAAATGTTGATATTCTCTGGAGCGAATATATTGATGTTGCCACCGTCTCCTGTTGAGAAGGTACGAGCGGATATGAAACCGTTTTCGGTGAAAGTAATGTTGAGGTTTTGGTCTGTTTGATAAGGCTTAATATTGATACTACCTGCGGGGGAGTCTCCTGTGGTTTCGGCGAATATTCCGAGGATGCCTGAGATTTGCAAATCGTTGGTGTTGATGGTGATGTTGCCTCCTGCTTCTGTTGTGGTGGCGTTTTGTTGGGCAGTGGCGCTGATGGATGTGTTTTCGCCGAGTGTGAGTTGTTTGCTGGTGATTTCGATGTTTCCCGCTGTACCTAAGCTATTGGTTTCGGCGGAAATAGCGACTCCTTCAGCAAGGGTGAGGTTTTGTGTTTCAATGTTGATAGTGCCTGCGTTGCCTGCACCTTGGGTTTCAACTGAGATTTTGCCGTCTCCTGTAATATTGATGTTTTTTGGGGAGAATATATTGATGTTGCCACCGTCTCCTATGGATGTGGTGCGCGCGGATATGAAACCTTGTTGAGTAAAGGTAATGTTAAGGTTGGGGTTGTTTCTGTATGGGTTGAGACTCAAGGTGCCAGCGGGACTTTCTCCTGCTGTTTCGGCGAATATTCCGAGTCGCCCTGATATTAGTAAGTCTGTGGCGTTGATGGTTATGTTGCCTCCCGCTTTTGTGTTGGTAGCTCCTTCTCTTGCGGTGGCACTTATTTGAGCATTTTCTCCTATGGTTAGTCGTCTGGTGTTGATTTCTATGTTTCCTGCTTGCCCTTGGTTGTTGGTTTCAGTAGTTAAACTTGTTCCTGTTTCTAGGGTGAGGTTACGGGTGTTGATGTTGATAACTCCAGCGTTGCCTTTGTCTTCTGTGGAGGCACTTATGGCTACTTTGTCAGAGAGAGTGAGATTACGAGTATCTATGTTAATTATGCCGGCGTTGCCAATGTTTGTGGTTTGGACTGAGATGTTGCCGTCTCCTCTGATGTTGATACTTTCTGGAGCAGATATGTTGATATTGCCTCCGTTACCTGTGGAGGAGGTGGAGGCGGAGATAAAACCGTCGTTGCTGAAGGTAATGTCTAGGTTGGGGTTGGTTTTGTATGGTTCAAGGGTGAGGGTGCCTGCGTTGGCAGTAGCTTCAGTTTCAGCAAATATTCCGAGTTTACCTGTAATGTTAAGTTGGTTGGTGTTGATGCTGATATCTCCTCCTCCTTCTGTGTTGGTAGAATCTTTGGTGACTGTGGCACTGATTTGGGCATCTTGGCCTATGTTTACGGTGTTGGCACGGATGGTTATTGCTCCTGGTGAACCTCCTGCAGAGGTTTCTGTAGTGAGATTGGTATTTTGCTCTAGGTTGAGAGTGTCTGCTTGGATGTTAATTTTCCCGGCATTTCCTTCACCTTCTGTATTAGCGATGAGTTGACTATTGTTGGTGAGTCGAATTCTTTGTGGAGTTTCGAGGATAATATTTCCAGCGTTTCCTTCGCCACTGGTAGTGCTGACGATGTTACTGTTGTTGAATATGATTCTACCAAAACTGCTAATGTTGACGTTTCCAGCGGGTGCTTTTCCTTTGGTATTGCTGTCGATGTTGACATTGTTGAGGTTAACGTTGCCTGAACTTATTATAGATACGTCTCCTGATTGTCCTTCTTCTCCCACATTCACATTTATCTCAATAGTCTCTTCCTGAAAGGGTGATTCTAATTCTATAGATACCTGTTTATCAGTAATTATGGATAAGTTCTTGAGTCGAAGATTTTCCCCTGATTGACTTTCTATGGTAACATCCCCTGAATTAGCATGGGAAGATCGCGTAAGTATTTCTGTATTTATGAGGTTGTTGGTGACAATATTAACGTTGCCACCATTTCCCGATTCATTTTCTCCTATTGAAAATGTACTGATTGCTGGTTGTGAGTCTGGGGATAATGTTGAAAATCTGATTGTATCTGCATCCAGAAAAATCGCCCCTCCATTCCCTGATTTGCCTTCGGACGAATAAGAAGTGGAATTGATAGAGCTAGTCGTAATGCTTTCCCTTGCTGTAAGAGAAATAACTCCCCCATCTCCTGAATTCGCAGCAGAAGGATTAGTAGAAAAGGAATTAATTCCTGGTATATTAATGCTACCATCACTGCTGATGGTGATATCTCCCCCATCTCCTGGATTACCTCCCGATGTATAAGAAGGAGAACTAATCCATCCTGTATTAAGCTCGCCTCCAGCAGTGATGGTAATATCTCCCCCATTCCCTAAGTTTTCTGCCCAGCTAGAGGAATCAATTCCTCCTGTATTAAGCTCGCCTCCAGCAGTGATGGTAATATCTCCCCCATTCCCTAAGTTATTGTCTGTCCCTAAAAAAGAAGAGTTGAGTGTTTCTGTATTAATATCACCTTCTGCCGTCAGATTTATATGTCCTGCACCTCCTGATTCGCCCTCATACCAAGAAGAAGAGTTGAGTGTTCCTGTATTAATATCACCTTCTGCCGTCAGATTTATATCTCCTCTATTACCTCCAGTATCAGAGGAATTGAGTGTTCCTGTATTAATATTACCCTGTGCAGTGAGATTGATATCTCCCCCATTCCCCGATTCTGAAGAAGAGGAATCAAGGAATTGCGTGTTAATATCACCTCCAGCAGTGATGGTAATATCTCCCCCATTCTCTGAGTTGCCTTCATCAGAGTTAGAAAAAGACCTAAACCATTCTGTATTGATATTGCTCTCTGTAGTGATGGTAATATCACCGCCATTCCCTGAGTTGCCTTTCCCAGATCGAGAAGAAGAGTTAAGCGACTCTGCATTAATATCACCTTGCGCTGTGAGATTGATATTACCCCCATTCCCTGAATTGTCTCCATTCCAGTGATGGGAAGAGGAAGAGGAATTTAGTTGTGCTGTCTTAATTTCACCCTGTGCAGTCAGATTTATATCTCCTCCATCTCCTGAGTTGCCTTCCCCTGAGAAAGAAGAAGAGTTGAGAGTTCCTGTATTAATATCACCCTCTGTCGTGAGATTAATATCTCCCCCATTCCCTGAATTTTCTCTGTAAGAGGAATTGGAATTGACTGATTCTAGAGTGATATCTTCCTCAGCAGTGAGAGTAATATCTCCTCCATTTCCTCTAGAAGTGGTATCTAAAGTTCCTTGAGTCTCTATTTTACCTCCTGCATTTATAATAATATCTCCCCCACCTAAGAAACTATTAGTTTCTAATGAATATGTCAGAATATTACCAGAGACAGCACTCAGATTAATATCGCCCCCTATTCCTTCACGAGAACGAGAATTAATTACCCCTGTAATAATATTGTTGTGAGCTTTTAGGTCAACTATTCCTCCATCACCTGTTTCGCTGAAACTGCGGATCTTTCCTGCACTAATACTACCATGAGTTGCTTCGAGGTTAATTGCTCCTCCACTTCCACTTCCACTTCCTCCACTCCGGAAAATAGGATTCCGCAGTAACAATTGTGTACCTATGGCAGTTCCCCAAGGAGCAGCATCACCTGCTCTGTACAAAGTGCCATCATTATACAAACTTTCAGCAATATCTCTAAAATAAGCTGGAAGTGTATCGTTAACTCTCAAAATCCAAGTTCCATTAGGGTTTTCTCCATTAAAATTTGCCAAACTTTCTTGGGGACGATATATACCATTAAAGGAACTATTGCCAGAGTTAATACTTTGAGAAGCATCATCATCTAACAAAGTGTCCTGAAAGTTTGATTCATAAATACTATCATTAGCAAACAAGGTGACTTGGTTGCCTTGGGGTGATTCGAGAGTGACTTCTAGCTCTCGAACTGCAGAATGTCCTACAGAAAAACGTACATCTAGATTTTCTACATTTTCTATGTCACCATCTACCGTAAAAGTAAAGGTAGCAATGCTTTTGGCAATTGGTATAAAATACCTTTGACCCCCTACAGAAGCATAATAGTAAAGTTCGCCATCAATAGTAAAAATAGCTTCACCGTTAATACCATTCTCAACATTAGAAATATCAGAAATATCAACAGATTCTACTGGAATTAATCCACTATTATCCTCCAGTTCTGGTGGTATAGCTCCCCCCTCATCCACATCGATCGCTGCCAACAACTCCCCACCAGAATAAACAGGCAACCAAGAAGTATCAATATTCCCCAAAATAATTTCAGCACCTGCAAAAGTCAAATTTCGCCCATTCGTCTTAATAGTATCCGCACCATTGGTAAATGTATTGGGATCGCCACCAACATCTGCCTCATTATCCAACATCTCCACTACACCGACTCCATCCCCATCCACATCTGCACGAAATTCTATCTCTCCACCCCCAGGCAAAAATTCCAACACATTATCCTCTATATCCTCAAGCGTAATATCATTTGTCGCCTCTAACTTAATATCCGCATCCCCAGAAGTTTCATCAAATTCATCATTTATTCTAATATTCGTCGCAGACAAGGAAACATTTTCTCCACCACCTTTTATTCCGCTACCCGTAGCAACAATATCTCCCGTAGCTTCAATATTTATCGCACCATTTGTATCAGTAACTTCTGTATTTTCTGTCGGTTCAACTGCTTCGCTCCCCCCTAATCCCCCTTCCGAAGGGGGGGATATTTCTGCTTCAGAATTATTCTCCACTTCGCTCCCCCCTAACCCCCCTTGCGAAGGGGAGGATATTTCTGCTTCAGAATTATTCTCCACTGTTTCAATAGTAGAAATACTTTCCGTTAAAGTCACATTTCCATCACTCTTAATATCAATATCTCCTCCAGCAGTAGCAATACCATTTACATCCTCACTCACATCACCAATATTTACATTTCCCACATCAAAAAATACTCCACCACTGCCAGAAACTGCCTCTAAATTTTCCACATCCAACTGTAAAGGTGCATCTGTTAAACCTATTCCTCCAGTGCCAGAAGTTTGAAATAAAACACTCCCTGCATTTATCAAAGAATTTGATGAAACTCTGGCAATATTTCCCCCATTAGCATTAACAAAAACCTCTCCGGTTGTAGTTAAAGAACCCAGATTTATATCACCTACTTCTCCCAAATTTCCTAACTCAATATTAATCCTGCCACTTCCAGCATTTAACGTCGTTCCATCCAGTTGATTTATCGAAGCTTTCCCGTTAGAACGGTTAGCCAAATTCATCTCATCATTATTACCAAATAAATCAATATTTCCATTTCCAACTGATGTGTCAATATCCGCATTTATATTAATACTTCGACCAGCTTTTAATTCTACAGATGAGTCAGTTTCTATCTTTTCATTAATTGTTATATCATTATCAGCTAGAAGAATCACATCTCCTGATAATTCCCCTAAATTTTCCGCACTAATTGTCACATCAGAATTCTCATTTTGAGCGAAAGGGTCAATGGGAGTTTCTGTTGGAGTAGTTTCTGAATTATCAGCAATTTCTGTTGTAGGAGAATCTGTATTTTCTGTAGATGGAACTTCGGAATTATTCTCTACAGTTTCCGTTTCTGAATTATCAGCAATTTCTGTTGTCTCTAAATTTTCAGTAGCTGAAACTTCGGAATTATTCCCTTCTGTTTCGGTTTCTGAATCTAAATTTTCAGAATTTTCAGTAGTTGAAACTTCGGAATTATCCCCTTCTGTTTCTGCATCTGAATTTTCCGAATTTTCTGTAGCTGAAACTTCAGAATTATCCCCTTCTGTTTCTGCATCTGAATTTTCCGAATTTTCTGTAGCTGAAACTTCAGAATTATCCCCTTCTGCTTTGCTTTCGGTTTCTGAATTATCCTCTCCCACTATCACATTTTCTGGGTCTAATAAGATTGTTCCTGGAGTACCAAAAGCTGCACTAACATTAACAGTTCCATCAAATATTAATTGTTGTTTTCCCGAAACTTCAACAAACCCTCCATTCCCAGAAAATTGCCCTCCTTGAGCACTAATATTTCCCGCAAAATTAGTAATTCCATCCGACCAAACTATTACTCTCCCTCCATCTCCATTATTAATAGCATCGGCCGAAATAATTGAGTTATTGTTAATAAAAGTTTGCTGAGAATTGGGAACAATTCCGTTACCTTGAAAGTAGCCTCCAATTAATACTTGACCACCTCCATTTACACCATCAGCGTTAATATTTGTGTCAATCAGAGCTACGCGATCGCCTAACACGTTAACTTGGCCACCAATCCCCCTTCCGTCCCCCTTGGAAAGGGGGAGACTAGAAATATCCCCCCCTTGGTAAGGAGGGTTAGGGGGGTGAGAAACATTGCGATCGCCTAACACGTTAACTTGGCCACCAATATTGTATCCCTCTTGGAAGGAGGTGTGGGGAGTGTGGGAGGTGTGGGAGGTGTGGGAGGTGTGGGGAGTGTGGGGAGTGTGGGAGGTGTGGGAGGTGTGGGAAGTGGAAGTTGTTGATACATCTATGTTTCCAGAAGTAATAGCAATTCCCGGAGTATGGGCAACTAAAGTATTTGAATCTGTCAACACCACATCACCATTGGCATTAACTATGACGGATGAGGCGTGAGTTTCTTCTCCACCTGTTAAAAGTGTTGGTAAAGTAATGGAGGTTATACCAGAAATATCGTCTCCATTTTCTAGGGATGTTCCATGCAACGTCCCTACATCTAAACTTAATAAATGTCCTGGTTGAGATATTCTCAGGATACTCTCACCTTCTACTGCTGCGATAGTAATGTTGCCCCCTGCTGTGGACAGTTCCCCCGTATTAATGACTATTCCACCTAATAAAGTTAAATTTTCTCCAGGGTTTAAAGTTAAGTTTCCTTCGTTAACTATAGCGCCTGGGTTAGATACATTAAACCTATACCCACTGTGGTTTCCAACTAAATTTGAGTAGTCGTTTGTGCCCATTGCTTGAAACCAGAAATTGTTGTTGTCAAAACCTATACCTGTAGCAGTCGTAACGCTGAAAGAGGCAGGTATGTTGAGGGTGGCATTTTGACCAAAAATTATGCCTGCGGGATTCATTAAGAAGAGGTTAGAATTACCGCCGATAACTTGGATCAAACCGTTAACATAAGAGGCATTTCCTCCTGTAACTCTGCCCAGAATATTGCGGGTGTCTGGGGTCGTAAGAAAATTGGCAGTTTGGTTGGTAGGGACATTAAACTTATCAAAACTGTGAAATAGATTAGCTCCACTGCGGGTACCGCCTTCGATATTAAATTGGTTGCCGTTTTGATTTATAGTTGTTCCTGTACCATCGTTTGCCGGAGTTATAGGTTGGGAGTTTGTCGGGGGTGCTGCTGCTAATGTACCTAATATTAAACTCAGAGCTGTTAAACTGCAAGATTCTAATTTATTAGCTTTCATAAAAAACTTTTGGAGTTGCTCAATACTTTCTCAAAGCATATATAGACCTCTACTAGATGATGAACATCCTCATTTAATTATTAATATTTCTATTCTGGCAGGAGTTATGCAAAAAATTCGCGCTTATTTTAGCAGAGAAGTTCAAAATTTAAAAGTCAAACTACAAAAAAAAGGAGGAGAGGATGGGGAGGGTGGGGAGGATGGGGAGGATGGGGAGGATGGGGAGGGTGGGGAGGGTGGGGAGGATGGGGAGGATGGGGAGGATGGGGAGGATGGGGAGGATGGGGAGGGTGGGGAGGAGGGGGAG
>NZ_JAAHHT010000154.1 GCF_010672085.1 Okeania sp. SIO3I5 | reverse complement strand
TGACCAACTTTTCCCAACAGTGCATCATGGTTAATTCGGTCAAAACATTTTGATATATCAGCATCAAGCACATATTTAGGTTTGAGACTGATACTTTTGAAAATAGCTTCAATTGCATCATGTGTTGACCGCCCCGGTCTAAAACCATAGCTATTAGGTTCAAAACGTGCCTCCCATTCTGGTTCCATACCTAACTTAACCAGAGCTTGTAATGCACGGTCGTACATTGTAGGGATTCCAAGAGGTCTCTTTTCATCCCTCCCTGGTTTTGGTATCCAGACTCTACGGGTTGGACTTGCCTTGATGTATTGCGTGTTTAATAAATCAACCAAGTTAAATCTCTGCATAGGAGGTAGATTCTTAATACCATCTACACCAGCAGTTTTCTTACCCTGGTTGTCTTGGGTCACACGCCTAACAGCTAGCAACCTAGCGTAATAACTTTTGGTCAGAAGTCGTTGGTATCTACGCATCTTGCGGATTTCGCCACGGCTGGATGCTCTGTAAATTAACTTTTGCAACTTAAATACATTCTTCTCAACCCGTTTCCAATTAATATCTCTCCATTTGAGATTTGGATTGACACTAACTTGGGACGGTATATCGTCTGTATCCCATGCCACGCTTAAGAAGGGCTTTGGGTTCCCCAATTTCCTTTTTAGTGTTTTAGCTTTATTCATTGCTTGCTCATTACCTTACATTACGTCTAACAGTGGGTACGTCAGCCTGATGGCTTTTTACCCAATCCTACTCTCCCTAAGACCTACATCTTTTGTGTAGATTGACCTTGAATGGCTACCTAAGATTTCGACCTGTATTCTTAGGTGTCTTAGAGAGCTTTCCTCGTTCCCTTACTCCTTTATTACGGCTGATTTAGTGGGGTAAAGTCTCCCGGAGGGTTCGGTATGGTTGTTGATATTACCGACGAAAGAGCAATATCCATTGACCCCCTGACTTTCGTCCTACATCCCATAGCTACCTTTGGGATGGTTAATCGTGACGAGAGTTTTATTACCTTCCTGTTCGTCCACTTGTCAGCCTTTGCTTGCGGTATCGTTCCTCGGTAACTGGTCCGCATCCCGCTTTTAAACCAGCTTTAGGGATTGATGTTCAGTCGCTACCCTATGGCCCATGCTTTCTACCCAACAACAGGGCGGAGGAATTTCACCTCGAAGGATGTAAGAGTTTTCCAATGGCCCAGTATTTAACCTCCTTTAGGATTAGCCACGGAAGGCTAGATATATCTGCTTTTTAGCAGCCTTGACTAGCCAACGAGTCGCACTTCGTCTGAGATACCAGCGACTTCTACAGTTAAGTCTGGCTTGATAGAAATTTGGCCATTATAGATTTCTGACCCTTGTTTGAGTTCGACATTAGCACTACAACCCGGAAAATTAGAGTCCCAAGTATAGCGATGTTCATAGGCAGCTTTAAATAAATCACGAGCATTTTGTTCAGTCATAGAAACCTCATTTTTGAGAAATTTTATTCTCTTATTTTACCATGAAATAATAGTTTTGGTTTTGGCATTGGTTTTGGCATTTAAGACTATCGGAAACGACAAGTCGAACTATTTTCTTACAGTAATAATATTTTGGTGCAGATTGGGAGTTGCTGAGTTAGGATTTACAAAGTTATAATTGAAAAGTTTGGCAATTGATTTTAGTTATTATTTCATTACTCACAAATTCTTGATGATTTTTAGAGATATAAGACACTGAATGTATCAGGAAATATAAAAAGGAGATAGGGAATAGGGAATAGGGAATAGGTATGGGGGTCCGAAGAAATCAAGACAAGTATTGAAGAGTTAAAATAAAGGGAACATATATACCTTTCTACCTAATCAATCTACCAAATTTTAATCTTTTGAAGTACCTTTTACTTTGAGATTTTAGTCACTCAACAACTCTCTTAAGACTTATTTTACCAACAGTTTATAAAATTATTAATATAGGGAAAATTATACCTATTTAGAGAGTGTTTGTAAATTAAATATCAAAAGGGCTAGAGTGCTTAATGTTCGCATTTGTTACGGCGGAAACTTAAATTTTGGCTACGATTCGTAGTTATTGCCGCCTCACCCTCCCCACCCTACCCCTAGATTTAATATTCCTTTTACAAACAGTCTCTAAGAGATATAAAGTTATTAATATAGAGAAAATTATACCTATTTATCATCTTTCCACTAAGTTATTTAATCATCAAAAAATACAATTTTTAATTCCCGATCAAACCCTGAATAATTGGAAATATAATAAACTTTTATTTACTGACGGAGAAATATAGGGTTTCTCAGACTAACTAGGTGCACCTACCTTGATTTCTATTCCCTGTTCCCTGTTCCCTATTCCCTAAAACCTAGAATTTTGTACCTCAGGTTTTTTGGGAATTGCTATATTTTTATAATTATTAACAATTGCTACAATTCCAAAAAGCGGTAATTTGTAATTGCTACTCAATAAAAAATATGATATAATCATAAAAATATATTTTTTGCATTAGCCTCCCATTCACAAGCAGAAAAAACAAGGTGGTACTATTAATATGAAACAAGACCTTTCCAGCCACGGTTATGAAATTATTAGACAAATGGAACGTCACCAACAGCAGGGAGAAGTTACATATCAAGGACTAGCTCTTAAACAAGACCAAGAAGTTGTCATCAAAGAATTTCGTTTTGCAGATGGTGAAGCTAATTGGGCAGGATTTGAAGCTTATGAACGGGAAGTAGAAATTCTGAAAGAACTACAACATCCCCGTATTCCCAACTATATTGATGCCTTAGAAACTCCTGAAGGATTTTGTTTAATTACAGAATATCAAGAGGGAAAATCTTTAGCAGAAAAAAGAAGTTTTACCCCAGAACAAATTAAGCAAATTGCTATTTCAATCTTAGAGATTTTAGTTTATTTACAAAAGCATACACCGCCAATTATTCATGGCAATATTAAACCAGAAAATATATTAGTTGATCCCTATGGAAACGGAGAAAGATTACCTACTGCATATTTAATTAATTTTGGTTCTGCACGTATAGGCGTAGAAGAAATTTTAAGTAATGGTGTTAATGGCACATCAGGATTTATGCCTCCAGAACAAGAATTAAATGGTACCGTCACTATTAATTCTGACTTATATAGTTTAGGGGCAACTCTAATATGCTTACTAACAGGTACTCCCAGTACAGATATCAAAAAACTAATCGATCGCAACTATCGCTTTAATGTCAAAAAATCAATGCCACAACTGAGTACATTATTTACAATGTGGCTAGAAAAAATGGTATCTCCAAATGCTAAAGATCGCTTTGAAAATGCAGCAGCAGCTTTAGCTGCACTTAAACCAATTCCTGTTTTTGGTGATGCTGCTAATTTTAGGAATGTGGCAATGGCGATGCAACCTGTAAAAGCATCTGCCATGGTGGGAGTTGCTAGTATTGCTGCTCTTGCTGTCTTGGCGACAAGCTTAACAGTTTTCCGACAGCAACGATATCAAAGGAATTACCAGAGAGCACAAAGATATCAGCAAGAAAGAATAATCAAAAGAACTTCTGGTGAAAGTTCAATTGCTAAATTGCGAGAAACTTCAGAATGTTACAGTTGTTACCTCCGTGGTGCAGATTTGGCAGCACTCAAACTTGAAGATGCTTATTTGCGAGACGCAGACTTACGGAAAGCTAATTTAAGGGGTATTGAACTCAGAGGGGCAAGATTACAAAATGCTAATCTTAGCGGCGCGCAATTGCAAGGAGCAAATTTAATCAAAGCTAAACTAGAGAAAGCAAATTTGTCTCGCGCTCGTTTAGAAGGTGCAAATTTAACCCGTTCTAATTTAGAAAGTACCCAACTGCAAAAAGCTTCTCTGAGTGGAGCAATTTTAACTAGAGCAGTTTTAGAAAGTGCTAACCTACGGCAAGCTAATTTATCTGGTGCAAATTTGACTTATGCAAATTTGAGTGCTGCTGATTTCTCTAATGCAGATTTCCGTGATGCTAAACTTACCAGAGCTAATTTAAGGGGAGCTAATTTAAGAAGAGCTAATTTAAGTGGTGCACAGATGAGTCGTGCTAGTCTGCGAGGTGTGGATCTCAGGGATGCTATCTTAAAAGATGCTAGTCTTAGGAGAGTAGATTTAGTGGGAGCCAATTTAGCAGGTGTTAGGTTACTCGATGCCGATCTTGAGGGAGCTAACTTGAAGGGAGCTAACCTAAAGAATGCTAATTTACTAGGTGCAAATCTGGAAAATGTCAATTTGGATGGTGCTAATTTGGATGGTGCAATTATGCCTGATGGTAGTTTGAATGAGTAGATAGTCATTTCAGTTATCAGTTAGTAGTGACACTACGCGTAGTAGTGACACTACGCGCGTAGTGTCACTACATCAGTTATCAGTACCTCATGCAATAGGGAAGCTTGAAATACTGAATTTTCTTTCTCGATTGGATATGGCGAGGTTTCCTCGCCATACCTTGATCGCTTTTTATTTCCTTGAAAGGAAAGAGTTGAGACGTGATTTTCTAGCAAGCAACCGGCTTTGTTGTATGAAAACATATAGCTACCGCAGAATAGGCAAGCATATGTACTTCATACTTATACAACTATTGTCCAATAAATAAATCCAACATCAATTTTTGGTAAAAAAGGCTGAAACTTATACCTGAAAATACTTTTAGCGATTTAACTATTGGCCAATAAATGGTAGCGCATCAATAACCTACATAGGGTGATATAGCTGCCACTAGGTTCACCTTTCATGTCGGGGACAACTGAAAAGCGGAACGGATGTTCTATGACTATTACAACAAAGCCCAAGCAACCTCAAAACCCAACCCCAAAATAATTATTCTGGCAACTTATACTGCCCTACAATTTTCTTAGCAAACTCTGGCACATGAGCTGCTAATTTTTTGGGATGATTCCGCTTTACATAAAGATAATTGCGAGTAAAATGGGAATCAATAGAAAACCGCCCATATTCCAAACCTTTAGGACCGATTTTTTCAATTACAACTCCCATTAATTTTGCTGCCCACATTGGCAAAGTTACCGCTTGATCATAAGCTGGAATACTTTGTTGAACAGCTTGATGTCTATCTCCCTGAGACATTACAGGTTGAGTATCTAATTGATTCATTACTAAATCTAACATTTCTTTTCCCGTCTCATTTCTAACAGTAATCCACTGCCAACCAAAGGGCGCTCCCATATATCCAACTACTAAATCTGCTAAACCATTTACATAGTCAAAACAACTCAGACAAGAGGGAGCAAAAATATCTTTCAGTTTTTTAGTATTCAAACCAAAAAAAGGTACTTTTTCTATGGTTCCATCTTCATGTTTAAAATGTACTCGAAAGTCTTGCATAAATTCATAATGTACAACAGTTTCTGGTGACTTACTTGTAGTTTCCAAGAACTTTTGTAAACCCTCTCTTGTGACATTATCCACACAGGGAGTTCCCAAAACATAGAGCTTTTCTAAACCTAAATTTTTTTCCACTGCTCGTAATGCTTGAATCTGACAACCAACCCCTATTACTAAGAGTTTTTTCAGCCCAGATTTTTCAATTTCTTCTAATACTGAAAGATTCGGAGAAAGAGTCGGTTTATTAACTTTTGCTGCTAATACTTCTTCTGGAGTACGGGCAATAACTGGCATTGGTTGAAAGCGGTCTTCTTTGGTATTTTGCACGCAAACTACACCCTCTACAATACCTTTATTGAGCATTTCACAGGCGATCGTACTCACAATACCAGTCCATTGTGCGCCTTCAATAGGTTGTTTTTTGCGAGCTGCCATCATATCTTGATGAACGCCGAAATAGGTTTCATTTTCACTGTCGAGCTTGCGAGTACGTCCATGAGTTTCTTGTTCAAGGTTGTCAAATTGTTGGTTAATAAATGCACAAGCTTCCTTGACATAATAGATAAAATATGTATCACATAAGCCACATTCGCTACAGAGTTCTTTGGCAGGGCGAATGGCACCTGGTTTGAGTCCTTTAGATTTCTTGTGTTTAGGGATGTTTGAAGTTGAGATAGTCATTTCAGTTAACGGTTATAAGTTATTAGTTGTCAGTACCTCCAGTAATAGGGAGGCAAAGTTAACAACTTTTATCTAGGATACCACTTATCAGTTATCAGTTATCAGTTATCAGTTATCAGCATGGAAAGGTATCTAATATCAACCCGGTTGATATATTTTTATACTATAATATACTTTCAAAAATTATCTTTTTGGGTATTCTAATTTATGGTCAAACTACCTAAAATTAAGGCAGAAGGCAGAAGGCAGAAGTCAAAGAAAGGCTTAAAGGGAAAAGGTTTTTTGAGCAATGATTATCCGGGCATGATATTACAATCAATAATTGCTATTTATCAGTTATCAGTTATCAGTTATCAGTTATCAGCATGGAAAGGTATCTAATATCAACCCGGTTGATATATTTTTATACTATAATATACTTTCAAAAATTATCTTTTTGGGTATTCTAATTTATGGTCAAACTACCTAAACAGACTTTATTAGCTGTGCTGAAGATAGCTCTTTTGTCTACTTCTTTGCCTTTAATAGCAACAAGTTTTTCTCCAGTATATCTAGGCAATAAGCAAGTTAATAGTCTAGTATTTGCCCAAGAAAATGTTCAACTTAATTCTCAACCTAGTGCTGATTTTGAGTCAAAAAAGACGAGTCAAACTACCGAACAAAAAACACAGGAAAATTCGGAAAATTCTGATGATGAGAAAGAGTGGGAAGGGTGGTTAATTTTAATCCCTGCGCTGATGGGTTTGTATTTGGGAGTTCTCTGCTTTCGCCCCCTATGGTTATTGATATTACCTGCGGAATTCAAGATACCGAAAACACCGTTAACTCCAGAATTTAAACTACCTGTTGGTATCTTACGTTTTCTCAAGTATCGCCCCAGAGTATTAGATGCTTGGGTGGAAAAACATCTGGCGACTTTTCAACAAAAGTTTCTGAAGAATGAAACTGTTGAAGAGCGAAAAGATTATGTTTCGCTTCCGGTTGAATTAAATAGTCAGGAAATTGAGGAACTGACAGCGGAAACTTTGAGCGAACCTTTTAAAAAGGAAAAGCGAGTGCGACTGTTAATTTGGGGCGAGGGAGGATCGGGAAAAACAACTATTGCTTGTCAAATTGCTAAATGGGCAATGAAAAAACAGCAGCAGTCGAAAGCTTTAGCTAAACATTTGATGTTACCAGTTTTAATTGAGAAGGAAATTGATCATACTGGAGATGGCATTAAACCGATCATGGAAGCAATCATGGCAGAAATTCAGGAGTTGATCGACAACGAACAAATGATTGTTGATGAATTATTGGTTAAACAACTCCTGCGACAACGCCGAATTTTATTGATAGTAGATGGTTATTCGGAGCTGAGTCAAGAGACTCAAGAGAAATTTAATCCCGAACCAAAAGCATTCCCGGCAAATGCTTTAATTGTCACTTCTAGAATAGAGGAAGATTTTCGGGGTATTGATATCAAAATTAAAACTCTCCGGTTTGATGGAGGCAAATTAGCTTATTTTATCGAGCAATATTTGAAAGAGTGTGGTAAGTGGCATTTGTTTAAGGCGGATCAAGAAGAATTTTTACAGGAATGCGCTCAACTTGCAGGTATTGTTGGGGAACAGAAGACTATAACTGTTTTGCTGGCAAAGCTTTATGCAGAGAAAATGATTAATAGTAAGGAGAATAATGTTACCTCTGAGGGTTCTCTCGACAATATTCCGGATCTGATACTTAACCACTTAGAAAAGTTGAACCGTCAAGGAGAAAGAGAGACTCGGAGTGAATATCCTACGGTTAAAAAGGATGCTCAACTAATTGCTTGGAAATGTTTGGAGCAAAATTATAGACCATCCTATGCGGAGCGGGAAGCGGTGGTTCAAGCTTTTGAGCAGTTGGGGAGAAATGATGCAATTTTATGTCTGGAGTATTTTGAGAAACATCTGCGACTGCTTAAGTCTATTGGATTTGGTGGAAACAAAATTCGCTTTGCTCTCGATCCGTTAGCGGAATATTTGGCAGCACTATATTTGGTAGAGGAGAACAAGGATGATGAGGAAAAGTGGCGGGAGTTCCTGGCAACAGCAGAGTCAAAACCAGCTAAGGAAGAAATTAAAAGCTTTTTGCTGGCAGTGAGAGATTCTTGTTTGGCAAAAGGTTCGGAGGTTAGAGTACCGAATTTTGTAGCAGATGAAGTTGGGAAACAGGCAGGATTAGATTTGGATGTTTTACAGAAAGAGCTAGAGATGCAAAGGATTAAAAGGTTTGTCCGAAACTTGTTTGCTCCAGGGGCAACGGTACAAGATAGGGTGGATGATCTTATAAAAATAGGGGATAGTGGTTCGGTTGCTAAATTTGTTGCTCCTGATATTGTTAAATGCCTAAAAGATAATAACTCAGAAGTGCGTTCTTCAGGAGCAGAAGTTTTAGGCAATTTAGGCAATGCCTCTGAAGCTGTGGTGCAAGCTCTTTTAGGCAAATTTCAAGATACATATCTAGAAGTGCGTCTTTCTGCTGTAGAGGCATTGGGCAACTTAGGCAATGCTTCTGAACCTGTGGTGCAATCTCTTTTAGCTTTACTTCAAGATGAAAATCTAGCGGTGCGTCGTTCTGCTGTAGAGGCGTTGAGAAAACTAAGCAATGCTTCTGAACTTGTGGTAGAAACCCTTTTAACTTTGCTTCAAGATGAAAATCTAGCGGTGCGTCGTTCTGCTGTAGAAGCATTGGGCAACTTAGGTAATACTTCTGAACGTATTGTGGAAGCTATTTTAGCTTTACTTCAAGATGAATATCCAGGGGTGCGCCGTTCTGTGGCAGAAGCGTTGGGTAACTTAGGTAATACTTCTGAACGTATTGTGGAAGCTATTTTAGCTTTACTTCAAGATGAATATCCAGGGGTGCGCCGTTCTGCTACAGAGGCGTTGGGTAACTTAGGTAATACCTCTGAACCTGTAATGCAAGCTCTGTTAGCTTTACTTAAAGATACATATCCAGAGGTGCGTAGTTCTGCTGTGGAAGCATTGGGCAACTTAGGTAATGCTTCTGAACCTGTGGTAGCAGCTATTTTAGCTTTACTTCAAGATAAATATCCAGAGGTGCGTCGTTCTGCTGTAGAGGCGTTGAGCAACTTAGGTAATACTTCTGAACCTGTAGTGCAAGCACTGTCAAACTTGGTTCAAGATAGTGATTCATTTGTACGTTCCTTTGCTACCAAAGCATTAGAATTGTTAGGTATTAATTTAGAAACTGAAAAGTAGAAAACTCAGTTGTTCAATTAATAAATCAGGACTTACGCAAATTATTAGGTAAAACGCTATTTGTAGAGGGCGAATGCCATTCGCCCCTACTAGATATGGTGGCTTTGCGTAAGTCCTGTAAATATTTCACAGGAAAAAAATAATGAAATTAACAGAAATTAGACAAAAAGGATACAAAGCACTAATAGATTCATTAGGCATCTTGCCCGCGAGGGGTGTACTGCACGGGCAACAGTAAGCGCTGTATCTGAAAACAAGCGATCGCTTTCTACAAAGGCCAAAGGATTTACAGCAGTTTCACGCCCGCGCGTGAGGTACAAAGCTTTACTATTTGTTAAAAGCTGGAAACCTGTTAGTAATTTTGGCAGTTCAACCTTCCAGGTTGTGGAGGCCTTGAAGGCTGTGTTACACTGTATCTCACCATCCTCATGCATTGCTGTAAAACTTTACAGCAGTTTTCCCGCACGGTAGACCACAGTAGGGACGTTCCATGGAACGTCCCTACGGGGTTTTGCTTGTGACGATGTGGTTCATCAATCTGAAAAGCGCTGTAAAGGCAAGTAAAGGCAATTGACATACTCCCGACGTTGCCCTTCTATTCCCCCCTTTCAAAGGGGGGTTAGGGGGGATGGACAACGCGGGATTCTGAGCGTCTGGAAAACCCTGACCGCTGCGCATGACAGAGGTGATGTCCTCCCCCTGTGTTGACATTGATAATAACAAAATGCTCCTAGCTTGTGTCTTGGGCATATGAACGTTTAGCTTATGAAGGTATCCGAATCCGGGCCCAGGCTTTCATCCCGACGCTCCCCCTCCCCCCTTGGAAAGGGGGGTTAGGGGGGATGGAGAGCGCGGGACTTCCCGCCAGGAAAGTTAAAGTTATTTCTTTGGCCCTTAGAAGATTATGGCCTATGCTGAAAAAGGCCATTTGTACTTACAGCAGTTTCACGCCCGCGCGTGAGGTACAAAATTTTTTTTTGTTAAAAGCTGGAAACCTATTAGTAATTTTGGCAGTTCAACCTGGAAGGTTGTTACAGCCTTGAAGGCTATGTTACAAGGATATAGATTAACCTTTAAGTGTACCTCAGCATCCTAATGCATTGCTGTAAATAGCGATAAGTACAATTTACCCAAACAAATACTGATAACTGATAACTAATATGATTGCTAATCAACAAAATATTCGTAAACCTTATGACGGTTGGTCATTAGACGAGCGTGACTCAGAAATAATTAAGTTAATAATGCCATTGTGGGAATGGTTTTATCACTATTACTTTCGCGTTCAAACTGATGGTTGGCATCATATTCCTGATGAGAAAATTCTGATAGTTGGTTCTCATAATGGGGGTTTAGCATCCCCAGATACGTCTATGTTTATGTATGACTGGTTTAAGAGGTTTGGTCCAGAACGTTTGGTTTATGGACTAATGCACCAGAATGCCTGGTCAGTTTCCACAGGTGCATCCTTAGCAGTACAATGTGGAGCAGTTAGAGCGCATCCCAAAATGGCGATCGCTGCTTTTCAAAGAAATGCCTCTGTAGTTGTTTATCCTGGTGGAGCTGCCGATGTTTTTCGTCCCCATTCTATGCGAGATAAAATTTATTTTGCCGGACGTAAAGGCTTTATTAAATTGGCTTTGCGTGAAGAAGTTCCTATTGTACCAATGATTTCTCATGGCGCCCATGATACTTTAATTATACTAGCAGATTTTTATGAACAACTAAAACAACTCCATGAGTGGGGGATGCCGTGGTTATTTGATGTCGATCCAGAAGTATTTCCTGTTTATATAGGTTGGCCTTGGGGATTAGCTATTGGACCTTTGCCTAATTTCCCTTTTCCAGTACAGATCCATACCCGGGTTTGTGCTCCCATTGTGTTTGAACGTTATGGACGTCAGGCAGCTAGCGATCGCGCTTATGTTGATGCTTGCTATCAAAAAGTTCTCACCCAAATGCAGCAAGAATTAGACCAATTAATTAATTTCGTAGGGGAGTAGGGGAGTAGGGGAGTAGGGGAGTAGGGGAGTAGGGACGTTGCATAACAAAAATGCGAACGTTCCTACATAGTTATCACCTTTTGATTAACAACTGATAAGTAATGACTAGACATATCCGAAAATCAAAAATAAAATCAATTATTATCCAGAAATTATCAATTACTTTTCCCTGTTCCCTGTTCCCTGTTCCCTATTCCCTAGCGCTATAACTGATAACTGATAACTGAATTTAAGCCCGCGATGCCCGTAATTGTCCACAAGCTGCATCAGCTTCTAAACCACGGGAATAGCGAACGCTAACGGCAATATTGTAGTCTTCGAGAGCATTAACAAATGTTTTGATCTGTTCCTCAGTAGGCCGTTGATAATCTACTTCACTAATAGGATTATAGGGAATTAAATTAACATGACACTGATACCCGCGCAGATTTTTCGCTAATTCTCTAGCATGATCTGGTAGATCGTTAAAACCTGCCAACAAAATATATTCAAAGCTAATTCTCCGCTTTGTCACCTTGACATATTCACGACATTCTGCTATCAAATCATTCAAAGGATAAGACTTAGCACTAGGAATCAGATGTTCGCGCAATCTTTGATTAGAAGCATGAAGACTAACAGCAAGAGTTACTTGCAATTTGTGTTGAGCTAATTGTCGGATGCGATCGCGAATCCCCACTGTTGAGATAGTTATGGAACGTTGCCCAATACCGACATCTTGATTCAGAGACTTAACTGCAGCTAAGACATTTTTAGTATTCAGCAGAGGTTCCCCCATTCCCATAAATACAATATGACTAACCCGTCGCTCAAAATCTTCTTGCACGGTTAGTACCTGATCGATAATTTCATAAGGTTCTAGGTTACGGGTAAAACCACCCTTACCAGTAGCGCAAAAATCACAGTCCATTGGGCAACCAACCTGAGAAGACACACAAACAGTTAAGCGTTTATAGCTAGGAATACCGACAGTTTCAATTATGTTGCCATCTGATAGTTGTAGCAAATATTTAACTGTTTCATCTGGAGCAACAGAGCGATGATGTATGACAGAGCGACCAATCGGAAAATCAGCAATTTCCTGACGCCATTGTTTGGAAAATACAGTGATATCTGCAAGAGACTTAGCGCCTTTTTGATAGATCCATTGATATAATTGTTTACCTCGATAAGCAGGTTGTCCTTGTTGTTGCACCCACTCTGTTAACTCAGCTAAGGATAAACCGAGGAGAGGGGTTTGAGTAGAAGTTATTAAAGATTGAGTCATACTGTTTTACGGAAGTTAAAAGTAAGATTTTATAGTCTGAAAATACAGAGAGTTTTGCCTAGGTTTGGAGAATAATATTTTACCATTAGTGTTGGTAAAAATTCCAGGTTTGGTAGTGGTTTGGCCACCAAACCCCTACGATATTGCCTCAACACGTTGCCGGAACCAAGTCAACACTTAAAAGTTCCTGCGTAAGATTTTATAGTCTCAAAATACAGAGAATTTTGCCTAAGTTTCGAGAATAATATTTTACCAATACTAATGGTAAAAATTCCAGGTTTGGTAGGGGTTTTGAGACCAAACCCCTACGATATTGCCTCAACACGTTGCCGGAACCAAGTCAACACTTAAAAGTTCCTGCGTAAGATTTTATAATCTCAAAATACAGAGAGTTTTATCTAAGTTTTGATGGTAATTCACCGGACATCATGTTAGATAAAATCTGCTGACTTTGGAGAATAATATTTTACCATTAGTGTTGGTAAAAATTCCAGGTTTGGTAGTGGTTTGGAGACCAAACCCCTACGATATTGCCTCAACACGTTGCCGGAACCAAGTCAACACTTAAAAGTTCCTGCGTAAGATTTTATAATCTCAAAATACAGAGAGTTTTATCTAAGTTTTGATGGTAATTCACCGGACATCATGTTAGATAAAATCTGCTGACTTTGGAGAATAATATTTTACCATTAGTGTTGGTAAAAATTCCAGGTTTGGTAGTGGTTTGGAGACCAAACCCCTACAATATTGCCTCAACACGTTGCCGGAACCAAGTCAACACTTAAAAGTTCCTGCGTAAGATTTTATAGTCTCAAAATACAGAGAGTTTTATCTAAGTTTGGAGAATAATATTTTACCATTAGTATTGGTAAAAATTCCAGGTTTGGTAGGGGGTTTGGTCACCAAACCCCCTACGATATTGCGTATTAACCAATCCTATCCGTTTTTAAGAAGAGGTAATTATTAATTATTAATTGTTAATTATTAATTATTGAACCCGATGCTACCGGACATGATCTTAAAATTCAAAATCTCGATCTTCTAATCTAATTCTCCTTCTAAGATAGTAGCGATCGCTGTACTTGCATTATCTTGAAATTCTCGAACATTGACTCTATTTAGCAAGAAAATTGAGAGTATCATTCCTATTCCTGCTACTGCAAAAACTAATCCATAAGCAAACATTGGTATCTCAAATAAAAGCCTACCAAAATCCAAAGTAGCACCACCAAGAACTGTAGATAATCCTCGTGCCATTGCCTGTGCTAATCCCCAAGCACCGATAAAAGTTCCTGCTGTTTCTGCTACGGTTAAATCTAACATTAAACTGAGAGAAGCAGTAGTAGTTAAACCAGCAGCTAAACCATACAAAAATAAAGCACTTTTAAATAAAGAAGGGTTGCCAGTAAATCCAGACATAACTATCAAGATAAAACTAATTGTTGTGGCAATACATCCAACTTTTAAAGAATTTTTCTTGCCCAATCTGGGTACTACTAAAAACCCTGTTGTACCTAATCCAATTAAAGTTCCCATTCCCGAAACAGCATTCAATCTAGTAGTCTCAGAAATTGCCATAGAAAATATTTCTCCACCGTATGGTTCTAAAACTGCATCCTGCATAAACAAACTAATAACTAGAACGAATACAAATGTGAAAAATAAACCTGTTTGCCGATTCGCTGTTAAAATTTTTAAGGTTGTTGCCAGAGTAATTTTATCTTCGCGATTAGCAATAGTTGAACGAGTGCGATAACGAGAGTATTTTTGTTCGACTCCCACTGTACCAACAAAAGCTAAAATCAATACAATTGCCGGTACTTTAATAAACAAAGTATTAACAGATGCTTTAACAGTTTCTAATGGCGCCTCCACACCAACTTGTTTTAATAAAATACTACTGGTAATCGCTCCAATAATAATTCCTACCATCAACATTGACCATACTATACCCACAACTTTAGAGCGATTATCTTCATCAGAAATATCTACTAATAATGCAGCACAAGGTGTGGAACTGGCACTTAAAGCTAAACCATAAATTATAAACATTAAACCTAATATACCAATCCAAAAATAAGTCGGATTAGTCCAACCGTTAGTTGCTAAACTATCACCAACCTGCCACATAACTTGCACGGCAAAAAAAGCAGTCACCGTCAATAAAATTGTTCCCATCCACATATAACCAGTGCGGTGCTGACCAAACAAAGGTTTAACATCAGACATTTGACCGAACCAAACTCTGGCTGGTGCCATAAATTGATATAATGATAGAGTTACTGCTACGATTGTGGCTGGTATTACTAATTCAGTAATCATAACTCGGTTTAATACTCCGAGAGTTAAAACTGACATTATTCCTAACCCCATTTGAAAGAAACCTAATCTGAACATGGTGAATAAATTAAGTTTGGGGGGAAATTTTTGATTGTCAATATTATCTGGTTTTTCGACTTGCAAATCTTCGATTGTCATGGCTATATTAATAGTATAATAATCCTAAATTTAGTAGGGTGTGTTAGCGAAGCGTAACGCACCGAGATATTTGAGAGTTAAATTATCATTAATCCACCCGACTAAATTAACAATTTATTATCTCAAAATATTTGAGAGAGATGGTGCGTTACATTATCATTAACCCACCCTACTAAAAAAATCATTATACCGTAATTAGGAAATTTTCAACATGGCAACAACTTCTTTAGGTAAAACAGGAATAACTGTTAATCCCATTTGTATTGGCACCTGGGCGTGGGGTGATAAACTTTTTTGGAATTATGGCAGTAATTATGGCGCAAATGAAGTAGAAGCTGCTTTTAAAACTTCTTTAGAAGCTGGCATAAATTTCTTTGATACTGCTGAAGTTTATGGCAATGGTTTATCAGAAGAATTGCTAGGAAAATTTATGCAAGAAACTGAACAATCGGTGCAAATTGCTACTAAATATGGTCCTGTACCTTGGCGTTTTTTTCCAGACTCGGTTGCTGATGCTGTAACTGCTAGTTTGAAACGATTAATTGTGCCGAAAGTTACTCTTTATCAAGTACATTGGCCGTTCACTTTTTTGATGAGTCAGGAAACTTTATTAAATGCTTTGGCAGATGAGGTTAAGCAGGGCAGAATTGAAGCAGTTGGTGTTAGTAATTATTCTGTGGAAGAGATGAGTAGAGCTTTTGAAATTCTGGAAAAACGAGGAGTAATGTTAGCAACAAATCAGGTGAGATATTCTTTGCTTTCTCGTCAAATAGAAGCTAAAGGAATTTTGGATAAAGCCAGGGAATTAGGAATTACAATTTTAGCTTATAGTCCTTTAGCTCAAGGATTATTAACTGGCAAATATACTGTGGAAAATCCACCTATGGGCGCTCGTCAATTTGATTCTCGTTTTCAAAAGAATGGTTTAGAAAAAATTGCACCTGTCATGTCTTTATTGAAACAAATTGGCGAAAAATATGACAAAACGGTGGCACAAGTTGCACTTAATTGGTTGGTTTTTCAAGATAGTGTAATTCCGATTGCTGGTTGTAAAAATTCTGAACAAGTTAAACAAAATGCAGGGGCAATAGGTTGGGAAATGACTCAAGAGGAATTTAATCAATTAGAGGAAATTACTCGCCCTTGGTTAAGTTGAGTTTTTCCCACTAATCCGAAATGAGTTGCTATTAGTGGGGATAATCAAATTCTTGCTAGTGGGAGTATTGATGGAGCTTTTCTATTTTCTTAGTGGACTCAAAGTTAAGGGGTCTTCTAGGGAGTCTTCAAAAATAGCTCCTTTCTCAATAAGTTCTTGCTTTAGTTCTGTAGTCATCCCTAAACTATTACTGCTAAATTTAGCATTTGTTACTATAGACTTTTCAAAGTCAACTCCAATCAGGTTAGCTCCACTGAGGTCAGCTCCAATCAGGTTAGCTCCACTGAGGTCAACTCTAATGAGGTAAGCTCTAATGAGGTAAGCTCCGCTGAGGTTAGCTTCAATGAGGTTAGCTTCAATGAAGTTAGCTTCAGTGAGGTAAGCTTCAATGAGGTTAGCTTCAATGAGGTCAGCTCCACTGAGGTTAGCTTTAATGAGGTAAGCTCCATTGAGGTCAGCTCCACTGAGGTTAGCTTCAATGAGGTCAGCTCCACTGAGGTCAGCTCCACTGAGGTCAGCTCCACTGAGGTTAGCTTTAATGAGGTAAGCTCCACTGAGGTTAGCTCCACTGAGGTCAGCTTCAATGAGGTCAGCTTCAAAGAGGTTAGCTTCAAAGAGGTTAGCTCCACTGAGGTAAGCTCCACTGAGGTTAGCTGTAAAGAGGTAAGCTCCACTGAGGTCAGCTCCACTGAGGTTAGCTTCAAAGAGGTTAGCTCCACTGAGGTAAGCTCCACTGAGGTAAGCTCCACTGAGGTTAGCTCCACTGAGGTCAGCTCCACTGAGGTTAGCTCCACTGAGGTTAGCTCCTCTGAGGTTAGCTCCTCTGAGGTTAGCTTCGCTGAGGTTAGCTTCAATGAGGTCAGCTTCAATGAGGTTAGCTCCACTGAGATCAGTTTCAATGAGGTTAGCTTCAAAGAGGTAAGCTCCACTGAGGTCAGCTCCACTGAGGTTAGCTTCACTGAGGTTAGCTTTCGCAAGATTTAGAATTCTAAAATTTCTTCTATTACTTCTAATCTTCTGAAGCAAAATTTCTTTTTGATCGACACCAGTAAGAGCAGATTTTAACTTAGCAACATCAGTATAAGAAACATTTCCAGCAATAGTAAGTGCTAACTTCTGCTTATTATCTTCAACAAAACTCACATCCTCTATTGGAATGTCAAAAATATCTGCCAGCTCCCCTGACTTAAAAGAATTTTCTAACTTTTCCAAATCTTCTTGAGTACCATTAAAGAAAAGTTTCATACTTCCTTCATCAATATCATAAATTGTCAATGAAGCTGCATTTAAAGTTTCTCTTAAATGCTTTTCAATTGCTTTTAAAGTAGTTTTATCTTTTCTTTTAGCTGTACCAGAAATAACAAAGCCAATTTCATATTCTTCATCTTCTTCTTGACAACCATCTGAAGTTTTTTCAACAGATTTATTCTTGACTAAATTAACAGTTACATCAACTTTTACATCAGATTTATCAACATTATTATTGTTACCTTGTATATTCTCATTGCCCTGTATTTCATTATCATTATTATTACCTTGTATATTCTCATTGCCCTGTATTTCATTACCTGAAATGGTTAATTTATTCATAATAAATTGACGAAGTTGCTTTAACAGACTCATAAAAAATATCAAGGTAACATCATCCAAATTTTTCCAACAGCATATCCTAAATATCCAGCAACTTTAGAAACGGTAGGAAAAAGTTCTCCAACTAACTTTTTTACTTCCTTAGTTGTCTTACCTGCTTCATTCAAAGTTTCATTCACTCGTTTAAGACTCTTCGCAATAGACTTTTTATCTGGTTCAGACTCTTTTACTTCTAATTGAGCTGCTTTTAAACGGGTGGTAGAATTTTCTCTGTCAGCTTCAGGTAGTGCAGTAAAATTCTGAATTTTTTCTTCCAATTCTGCCAACATCTTAACTACTTCAGTAGCTGTTATTTGTTCTCCACCTGAAACATTATTACTATTACCTTGAACATTATAATCACCCTCAATACTATTTTTATTGTCGCTACCTTGAATATTAAGGTTGCCTACAATATAGTTGTCTTTAGTAACAGTAGTTTTATTATCTTCATTATTAGTCATAGAATTTACCTCTAAATTTTGTTGTTGTAATTCATCTCTAGGATTTCTCCAGCTCTTCCTTAACCAAGGTTCCCAAAGGTCTCGTTCTTGCCCTTGAATAGTATCAATAGTTCCGAAATTATTACCCGTAGAATTTACCTCTAAATTTTGTTGTTGTAATTCATCCCTAGAATTTCTCCAGCTCTTCCGCAACCAAGGTTCCCAAAGGTCTCGTTCTTGCCCTTGAATAGTATCAATAGTTCCAAATAAATTATCGATCGCTTCAAACATATTGTATGTAGCAGAATATAACTCATCCTCCCAACCCCATCTTTCAGTTGTAACCGAAACTTTGAGGCGATCGCCATCACATATCTCCACAGACACCAAAAAATCTTCATGGGACAAACTTTCGGAATATGCCACTAGATCGACTGGTTCAATGACTGGACTTTTAAGAACAATCTCCCAGGTTCGATGCCATTTTTTGTCAGGTGTTTGTGCTAACTTGGGCCAGTTATGAATAATAAGATCATAGACATTATACTGCATATTTTATTTAGCTCTGACCATAAAGATCGATAATTTTTACTTTTGACTTAAACATAGCACTATAATTGAGAAAAAGCGTTTCAAAAAAAGGATGGTAAAACCATGAACGATTTGCAAGAAACTTTGAAATCTGTCAGATTTTTGGTGGATTCTCAAGGCAACAAAACAGCAGTGCAATTGAGTATTACTGCTTGGGAAACTATTCTCAATTGGATCGAAAACAGGGAGGATGAAACTATTGTATCTGAAGCAATGAAGGAATTAAAAAATGCTCGTGGCAACCCCCAAAAAGCAAAATGGTTAGATTGGGATGGGGTTAAAAATGAATGGGATTAAAGAAACCCGGTTTCTTGAAGAAACCGGGTTTCTGGGTTCATTACAATAAACCTAAACCCCGATTAAAGGAATAACCAGGAAACACCCGTGATATTTGCGCCCGCTCAAAACCAAGATGCTGTTCTAAAACACTAGAAATAACACTCCGAAAATCTGTTGTCACTGCCAAATCGCGTCCTTGGAACAACTCTGACTCATCTAAACCAGGCCACTGTCCGTAAACCTGACCCCCACGCACGCCACCACCCAATACCCACATCACGTTACCATGACCATGATCGGTACCACCATTACCATTTTCTTTAACTGTGCGACCAAATTCTGACATTACTAAAATCACAGTATCTGAGTAAAGCGATCCCAATTCCTGAGCTAGAGTCGCTAAACCTTCCCCAAGAGGTTTTAATCTTCTTGCTAACATACCTTGACTGTTGCCTTGGTTAACGTGGGTATCCCAATTACCGACAGCAAGAAATCCTAACTGAGTTCTGGAATCACCAACCATTATTTGAGCCAAATTTTTAGCATCGCCGGCAAAACCTCTTGGTGGTGGTGCGCCTCCAGAAGCTTCTTCCATTTCTTTCTCCAGGTCAGCGAGCAGTAAATCTCTTGCCTGACGACCTTCTTGATAAACTCTACTCAGTTCATCATTACCGCTATAAAGGCGATCGAATGCTTCATAGATTTTAGGGCGATCTATTGGTAAACGGCGGGTTGATTTTCTACCTGTGGCGAGACTGGCAACTGGCATTTCACCCATGAGAATGCGGGGTGGTGTATCTCCTAAGTTGACTGCTTGAGTAGGTTGATCTTTGGGGAGATTTGCTAAAAGGCGGTTCATCCATCCGTCAGGAATTTTTTTATTACCTGGAATTCCGGTTTCCATATAATATTGAGCATCAAAATGAGAGCGAGTATCGTTGTTTAAACCGCAGGCGTGAATAAATGCTAAACTGCGATTTTGCCAGAGAGGCAAAATACTTGCTAGAGCAGGATGTAAACCAAATTGACCGTTTAAATTTATTGCTCCGTTTTCTTCTCCGGGAGCAGGAATTGCTATTTTTGGTCGTACATCATAATAAACGTCTTCTTGGTGGGGAATAACTATATTTAAGCCATCGACTCCACCTCGGAGAAAAACAACTATTAATCTTTTACGATTATTGGTTTGAGCTAATCCTTTTGCTACCCAACCGTGACTACCAACAGAGATAATTCCTGAAGCTGATAATAAACTTGCTAATTGTAAAAAATTACGTCTTTTCATACTGTCTCCAAAAGATTAAAATATTGCCAAGTTCGAGCTTTTTTAAACTCTAAAAAACTCTAAAAATAGTGATCTATCTAGTTGATTTTGAATAGTCTTGCTGACAACGGGAGCAAGATGCTCCCACTGGTCAAAAATTTAATCTTGATAGTGATAAATGTTTACTAAAAATATGAACTGTTTCTAGTAGTCAATAGCAAGTAGTCAGTAGAAAGAAAAAAATTCCTTTTAGCCAATCCCTCTATTACAGAAGAGGTAATTATTAATTATTGAAACTTATTTTTCCATCATTTCTGGACTACCTAAAATTAAGGCTGCTTGTAAATTATTTGGACTATTACTAATTACAGCTTGAGTTTTGCTAGAAAAATTATTTCCTAAAGTTAGACTAAGTTGTTGATGATTTATTGGTGTAGGTTTCCCTTGGTTTAAATTACCACGAGAAATAATTGTAGCAAAGCTAGTTCGACGCATTATTGCATCAGGATTTAACCAAGCTTCTTTAGTATTTTTATAACCGTCAGGAGTAGCACAGCGATAAAGAGGCATTCCTAATTGGAATAACATTCCATTTATTCTGCCAAATCTTGGTTTATCAGTACCCGTTGCTCTAGCTGCAGAAATAATATATTGATAAGGGGTTTTAAATTTGCTGCCGTAGTATTTTTCACTCCAGAATTCACTACTACTAAATAAGGTTTCTAATACAAAACGAATATTACCATTAGTTTCTTGAAATCTTTTAGCTAATCGATTAACTAAAGTTTCAGGAGGTTGGTCCGCAACGAAATATTGAGCTAATTTATAACTAATAAAACGGGCAGTAGATGGATGGGTTGCCAAAATATCTAAGGCTTTTTCTCCTTCTTCTATTCCACCTCCTTTTATCGGTATTCCCAGGAATATTTTGTCACTATTATCGTGGCGATTCGCATAAAACTTAAATCCACTTCCGTCCCCACTTCGACGTTGTATTCCCCAACCTGTAAAAATCTTGGCTAAAGTGATTATATCTTGTTGTTTATAACCTCCATTTACTCCCATAGTATGAAGTTCCATAAGTTCACGGGCATAGTTTTCATTTAAACCTTTAAATCTCCCACGAACACCTTGACTTCCTGGTGCGGTATTCAGCCAATTATCTAAATAGAATAACATGGCTGGATGATAGGCTGTTGCTCCTAATAAATCCCGAAAATTACCAAGTGCATAAGGTCGAATTGCATCTCGTTCATAAGCTCCTATCCAAAGTCGAATTGGTCGCCCTTTACTAACAGAAATATTAAAGTGGTTGAACCAAAAGTTAACCATTACTTCTTGAAGTTGTCTATTACTAGATATTGCTCTGAAGAAGTTGGCTTTTCTCGCTTGGTTTAAAATTCTTCTCATGCGCTTATTTCTTGCTTGTCGTTCCTTTTCAGTCAGTTGTTTTTCTTGCTTTGGTGGCAGGGGACCGTACTCATTAAAGAGTTGAACTGGATTTAAATATAAGGTTTTTAATGTTGATAGTTCATTGGTTAATTGTTGAGATTCTCTAATAGTTTCTGGTCTGAGTTGAGATTGAATATAATTATCAATTCCCATAGATTGAATTCGTTGTATATCTCCTGCTTTAGGACCAAAACTGAGACGATTTAAAACATGGATTGTTTTGGTAGTAATAGATTGGCGATCGGCATAGCTAGGACTTGGTAAACCTAACAAAATAATTAAGCCTAATAGCAGAGATATAATCCAATACCTAGAGGCTTTTTTCATTAATTATTCCTCCTGAAATACTTTAATGTTTGTAAAGGGAATAGGGAATAGGGAACAGGCAATCAATAGGATTTGTAATTAAGGCATGGTTATCAACTTAATACTCTTTACAAAAAAATTATAACTCTAATATTTTAATTTGACCACAACAAGATTTGTCTACAAAAATTCGGAATTATTCTATCTTCCTTAAGTTAGGATTTAATTCCGAAAATCTGATTAATTAACAATCAATATTTTATCCTCTTTCTGAGTTCGAGCCTTATTAATTAACAATAATAAAAACTTTACCCTCACCTCAATATCTTTAAAAATTTTCTCTACTCCTTACTCCCTACCCCAATGAAAAGCACTGTAATTTACAGCTATTAAACAAGAAATTCTACTGATTTTAAAAAAGAATGCTATATAATCGTAAAACTTCAATTATTAAGTAATTAACACAGGTGAAATAACCTATGTGATAATTATTAGCTAAAAGTATCAGGACTTAGGCAAAGCCGCCATATTTATACCATTTTCATAAAATATTGCAGAGCGTGACAGAGCAGGTGAAAATAGATAGGAAACGCCGGAACCAGGAAATATAAATCGACAAAAAATGGAGGAAAAAAAATTAATTTTGACAATAAATACAAGCCATAAATTATTAAAATGTAGGAATAAATCACAAGTTGCAATGTAACAGCCTTTTTTGAATTTGGTAT
>NZ_JAAHHT010000153.1 GCF_010672085.1 Okeania sp. SIO3I5 | reverse complement strand
GTAATGAGTAATGAGTAATGAGTAAGGAGTAAGGAGTAAGGAGTAAGGAGTAATATCAAATCCGGTTGAATACAAGAGTGTATTGTTGGGGGAGATGGTCCGATTGTCCGATTTAATAATGAACATACTATATAACCGGATTCTATATAAGGAATGAGCGAGGAGGTAGAAGGAAGAATTTAATTCGTGATTTTTCGGCTCTTGTCAACCCCAAATCCGCTCCTAGCATGAGCAATCTTTAGCAAATTGTACTTTTTCAAGACTATTACAGGCTAAAACCTTTAGGAGTCAATGCTTTAAAATTTAATCAGCCAACCCTCATTAACCAATAACGGCATAATAGTTTGACTCCAGAAAAGAGAAATAGGGAATAGGTATGGAGGGAGAAGTAAGATCAAATTCCCTTGCTTTGGAGCATTATAAGAAACCCGGTTTGTGGGAAGTCAATGGTAGGGACGTTTAGCTAAAGCACAACTCCGTTAACGCTGCGCGACATGTTTGCTCCGCATTCCCTATAAGAAAACGCATTTTTGTTATGCAACGTCCGTACGGCATTTGAGACTTTCCCCGGTTTTTCTGTTTTTTTATACTGATACTACCGGATTTGATTTATCTGCTATAACCGGCGTGAGCAGCGCAGAGAGTTTTCTGTTTGTTATTCACTTTGAGCTTGGTTAATCATAGATTTCATTAGGGAGGTGTGAGAGCAGCCTACTTAATGCTACGCTTAAATACCTATTATATCCTTATTTTATATAGCGTTTCTCAGCAATCGTGAGGTACACCTATCTTTATTTGTTCCTATTTCCTATTCCCTGTTTCCTATTCCCTATTCCCTATTCCCTGTTCCCAGTTAAGTGTTCCCTGTTCCCTAAAACCAAGGAATTTTGTACCTCACGCTTCTTGGGAATTGCTATATCCTTATTCTTTGATTAATATCATGTCCGGATAATCAGTGATAAAAAAACTTTCTCCTCCTTATAGCTTAAAATTCCCTCCTATTCTCTCCTGACTCCTGACTCCTGACTCCTGACTCCTCCATTTTTATTTATAACTATTCAACCGGACATGATATAAGTCAATACTCTACGATATCAGTGTGAACTATAGTGTATACTGGAGTAGAATGTGATTGAAATTTTAGTGCGAGCGATCGCTTAAAATATCATAACCAATTAGTATTGGACAAACCAATAATTGTTAATAATATTTATACTTAATGTGGCCAAAGCTTAGAAAAAATCTAGAAGAATGGCAAGGCGCACTAATCATTGGAATTAGTGTAACTTTGTGTGTTGTTGGAGGTAGTATAACTGGTATCTTTCAGTTATTAGAATGGGCTAGTTTAGATCAATTTTATCGCTTTCGTCCCTCAGAACCAATAGAATCTCGTATTACTATAGTGACTATTGATGAGACCGATCTAACTCGTTTGAACTGGCCTCTTTCTGACAAATTAATGGCAAAGTTAATATTAAACTTGAGAGCTTACAAACCTAAAGCTATTGGTTTGGACATTTACCGAGATATTCCTGTGGAACCAGGACATGAAAAACTCATAGAAGTCTTCGAGTCAACTCCAAATCTAGTGGGAATTGAAAAAGTAGCTGGGGAAAGAATTGCTCCGCCACCTGCTTTAAGTAAACTAAATCAGGTTGGATCTTCCGATATATTACTAGATGCTGATGGTAAAGTACGACGCGCTCTGATTACAGTAGCTAGGGAAGATGTTCTGCGAGAGGGATTAGGGGTGAAGTTGGCCTTGATGTATTTGGAAAAAAAGGGTATTACTTTACAAGTAGTAGATGAAAATCAACTAAGTTATCAACTTGGTAAAGCTATTTTTACTCCTATAACCCCTACTTCAGGGGTTTATGCTGGCCCAGATACTGGTGGTTATCAAATTTTACTTAACTATCGTGGTAAAAGAGAAACTTTTCCTAGTATTTCTATCTCCCGGGTATTAGATGGAGATATTCCTGAAGATTTAATTCGCGATCGCATTATTATGATAGGAACAACAGCAGAAAGTCTCAAAGATGTTTTTTCTACACCTTTTAATAGCAATCTATTACAGAAAACAAATCTGATGCCAGGAATAGTGGTTCATGCTAATATTGCCAGTCAAATTTTGAGTGGTGCTTTGGAAGGTCGTGTTTTGTTGCGAATATTTAATCAATACTGGGAATGCTTATGGATGGGAATGTGGTCATTTACTGGAAGTCTTTTGACTTGGGGGTTATTGCAATTTCCCAAGTTTGGCAATAATGCTTTTTTTGCTGGCACTATTATAGTGATGGGGTTATCAAGTTTTACCTTGGTGGGAACAAGTTATGGAGCGTTTATCATTGGGTGGATTTTACCTGTGTTTACTCCGTGGGTGGGGTTAATGAGTGCAGCCATGATCACAACTAACTACCATAGTTATTGGCAACTTAACAAAACTAATCAGCAATTAGAAGATGCTAATCAGAAACTAGAAGATTATGCTCAAACTCTAGAACAAAAAGTACAAGAGCGAACTCGGGAATTAGAAATTGCCAAACAAGCAGCAGATGCTGCTTCTCAAGCTAAAAGCGAATTTCTAGCTAACATGAATCACGAATTACGAACCCCTCTCAATGGCATTATGGGTTATGCTCAAATTCTCGAACGTTCTCAGACTGTAAATACAGAAGATAAAAACAAAGTCGCAGTTATTCTTCGTTGCGGATCTCATTTGTTGACTTTAATTAATGATGTGCTTGACTTGTCAAAAATTGAAGCTGGGAAAATGGAACTCCATCCTGCATACATCTACTTACCAAATGTGCTGCATAATGTCGTAGAAATGTGCGAGATTAAAGCTCAAATGAAGGGAATTTCTTTTATTTATGAAAAGGATGCTAAATTACCTACTGGTATCAATGCTGATGAAAAACGGTTGCGACAGGTGTTAATTAATCTTTTGGGAAATGCAATTAAGTTTACGGAAAAAGGTGTAGTAACATTCAAGGCGAATCACACTGAAAATGGTAAATTTCGCTTTGAAATTCAGGATACAGGTATTGGTATGACACCTGAACAGAGTCAGCGTCTTTTTCGCGCTTTTGAGCAAGTAGGTTCAAACACGTATAAGTCTAATGTCGAAGGTACTGGGTTAGGATTAGCAATTAGTCAGAGAATTGTACAGTTAATGGGTAGTGAAATTCAGGTAAAGAGTGAATCTGGGGTTGGTAGTGTTTTCTGGTTTGAGATTGATTTCCCATTTACTAATGATGATAGTGTTAACGAGCAAATCAGTAGCGACCAACAAAAACAAGGAGAAATTGTTCGTGTCAAAGGAAAATCACCTAAAATTTTAGTTGTAGACGATCAGTATGATAGTTGCTCTGTAATTGTGAGTTTGTTGAAACCTCTTGGTTTTGAGGTATTTGAAGCAAGTAGTGGTAAAGATGGTTTAGAGAAAATTGAACAGTTTGAACCCAATCTTGTGATTACAGATTTAGTGATGCCTGAGATGGATGGTTTTGAAATGATGCGAAAGGTGAGAGATTCTGAGAAAGGAAAAAATTTGATTGTAATTGCTTCTTCAGCTAATGTTTTTGAATCTGTTCAAAACAGTTTCCTGGAGGCAGGTGGAAATGATTTTCTGCCAAAACCTGTGGAAGTAAGTCAGTTACTTAAGCTACTACAAACACATCTAAATCTAGAATGGGTTTATGAAGAAAGTAGAAAATTACCTGGAATCGAAGCAGAAAAAGAGAACACAAATGAAGAACTGATTTTTCCTCCTCTAACAGAGTTACAAAATTTATATGAATTGGCAATGAAAGGTCATCTTAAAGGAATTGTTAAGCAAGCCAAAATAATTGAGCAACTGGATACTAAATATGTGCCTTTTTCCCAAAATTTGCAGAAACTAGCGGAAGATTTTCGAGATCAAGAAATTATTCAACTAATTTCAGATGCTATGGCAAATTAGTTTTATATCATGTCCGGTATCATCGGTATTGTATAGCAAAGGTAGGGAACATTTAACTGGGAACACTTAACTGGCAGGAATACTTAAGAGCCAGAAAAAAAACTTAAATTTCCTGTAGATATTCACTCTAACTTTTACACTCTCCGATACCAGCGGACATGATATTACAGCGCTTTTCAGTTGAGTAGACCACTAAATTCATTGTTAGGAGTCAGGAGTCAGGAGTCAGGAGTCAAGAGTTAGGAGTTAGGAGTCAGGAGTCAAGAGTTAGGAGTGAAGAGTCAGTATCATTGTGGTTTATTCATCATTAAACCGCTGTAAGGGAATAGGGAGAAGGGAAAAGCGGTGCAACCCGCGTAAAGGAAGCAAGTGGTCATATCATGTCGGGTAGCATCGGAGAGTGTATAGAATTAATATCATGTCCGGTTGAATAGTTATAAATAAGGAAGGAGGAGTCAGGAGGGAAGAGAAGAGAGTTTGAATGTATAAGGAGGAAAAAGTTTTTTGGTCGCGTAAGCGGAAGGTCGTTCTATCACGCTCTGATCCGGACATGATATAAGTCACAATTAGAAAAAAAATATTCTGCTTTCTGCTTTCTGACTTCTTCCTTCTGCCTTTGAAAATTACTGATATCATGTCCGGTAGCATCGGTATTGTATAGCAAAGGTAGGGAACAGGGAACATGGAACAGGGAACAGGGAGGAGGGAGGAGAGAGGAGGGAGGAGGGAGGAGGGAACACTTAACTGGCAGGAATACTTAAGAGTCAGAAAAAAACTTAAATTTCCGGTAAAATTCACCCTTGAGTTTACACCAACGATACCAGCGGACATGATATGATGATCTATCTCATATTAGGAAATGCTTTTTCTACTGTTCCGATACTATGAGTGCTAACAATTGTTAACAATGCACAGCAAGATTAATACCAGGCGTGATAAATGTTTGCTACAAATAGCTAGGGTATTTTTTAGGAGTCAGGAGTCAGGAGTCAGAATTAATGGCTTCAATACTGTTTTTATAGCACTACGCATTACAACGCTTTTCAGTTGAGTAGACCACTAAATTCATTGTTAGGAGTCAGGAGTCAGGAGTTAGGAGTTAGGAGTTAGGAGTTAGGAGTCAGGAGTCAGGAGTTAGGAGTGAAGAGTGAAGAGTAAGTATCATTGTGGTTTATTCATATGAAAACCGCTGTAAGGGTGCGGACATTTCTAAATCCTGTTTGCGCAGCATGACCTAGGAAAAGCCTTTAAAAGTCTGCTGTTCTAAGTTTTGTGTTCCCTGTTCCCTTTTCAAGTAGCGCTATAGGTCCGAAATTCTCTTTTTTGTCAAAGGAGCATCTCCTGTAAAATATGCATGATTGCCCTTACTATTCGTAACATTCTTTTTTCATGCATGGTATAACCTACTGAGGGGGTATCTCCAAAAGTGATAGAAGGATGTTCTACCACGCTTTTAAAAAGATTCCACGCGGAACCTTTAAGTCGCGTTCGAGGCGAAAACCATCATTACCAGTCACAACTTTTTTGCCACCTAAATTGTTGAGGATTTCACCTCCAGCTAACGGTTTTGCGCTTTGTAGACTTCTGAAACATCTACAACGACTTTCTTGTATTCAACAGCTTTATGCTTTCAGCTCATCTCAAACCTATAGTGTACCCAGTTCAACATTTGTCTGACTGATTTACTTCTGACCTTGTCTCTAGATTTGATTGTCATCTGAGAAACTTCATGCATTTGGAAGCAGAATTACATCAAAGTTTTGAAAGCGGAGATCCTCTGAAAGAGGCAGCAAAAATAAAGCTGTTTTGTGGTGCAACTCATCTATCAGGTTTCTAATTTTTGACCCTCTCTTGGTTAGCATTCCCTCTCTAGGTGCGCATTCCGCAAGCGAGCTGTCGTCGTCGCGGGGTCGCACCGCTTGCGACTTGCCTCTTGCAGAGGAGCTTTCCTAGGGAATGCTACCTCTTGCAGAGGAGCTGCGCTTTTTCCTGACGGAATGCTCCTATTCCATGTCGCGCAGCGAAACGCAAACGCTTTTTCCTGACGGAATGCTCTGCTTTCCATGTCGCGCAGCGAAACATTGTCGCGAGGTATGACCGCTTGCGTCTGTCGCCGACGCAGGGTCGCACCGCTGTTACCTGTTCCCTGCTATAGTAACTCAAAACCCACACTATTTAGGTAATTAGTGTGGGTTTTTCAGGTAAAACATGCACCAAAATAATCTACAATTTTTCTACGACAGAATAATCAGCAATCTTTTTCAATCCGACTTGCTCTAGTAGTTCTTTCCATTCTCTATTGAATGTAATATTATTTGGTTGAGCTTTTTTGGCTGATTGCAAAATATTGAGAGTATCATACCAAATTCCTGAATTGGCATAGAAAATAGCCTGCTTAATGGGGTCTGAATTAACCTGACCATCTCTAGAAATCTCAACCCGCTTTACCCAAGCGCTCACACCATAATTATCAGGTTTGAGTGTACCACCGGGTTCAAGAGGTGCAAAAAACCAAACATAGTTTTTGCCAACTTCTAATTCTGGTGCTTCTGGTGGTAGAGTAAAGCTAACAATACCCTCCTGACCAGAAACGTCTAATTTTGTCTGGTAGATGGTATTATAATTTTCATCTTGTAAGCTAAAAAATACTCGCCGTGTAGACATTTCGGGAACATAGACAAAAAATGTTGGACGTGCAGATACAGTTTGTCCATAATTAGTTTCTGGTGTTAATGGTATCAGGATATTAGAATCAGAAATATTATCTCCTGAGTTAATCGGATCTCGAGTTCCTCCACTGCTAGTATGATTAGGACTTGATTCATTAGCAGGCATAAATGTTACATCACCACGGGTACCGCCACCTGTTGAATTGTTCGGAGCAGATTTTCCTGGAGGTGCAAAATTTACGTTCCCACGGGTACCACCACCTTTTGAATGGTTAGGAGCAGATTTTCCTGGAGGTGCAAAATTTACGTTCCCACGAGTACCACCACCTTGCGATCTTTTAGGTGCAGAACCTCCGGCGTTAAATCTTATCTGACCGCGGGTACTACCTAATAATATTCTTTTTGGTGCATCATCATTTGGTGGATTGAAGTTTATATTGCTATTTGAAGGGATTAATAACTGTTGATTTTTGGTTTGGGATTGGCTATAAGCCGGATAACCTATGCCCCCTCCAATAACTATTGCAATAATAACACTCTTTATTGTGATTTGAGATAGAAGCCTCTGTGATTCATTCATGACAAATAATTAGTATTTCATAGTTCTATAATATCAAAAAAAATATAACTATACAAAAATATTAAAGTTTTATACGGCAATCCTAAATTGGTTCTGACAATTGTTCTAATAATTAGTTAGAGCTGAAAACCTGGAAAATTCTGACTATTGTACGGATGAATGGTTATTCACTACTACAATCAAAGTATTACCACTTAAATAGGATTACTGTATCTAGGTTCAAAATCAGGCAAAAATCAGTAAAAACTACTATATTTATCAGTAATAATTATTTTTATAAGTAATAATTATTATGTATTCCTGAAAACAATACTTTATTATTGCTATGCTCGGCAGGTACTATATAATTGACTGAAGGTATTAGTGGTTTTCGCTGGTACTCTACTAATAATTTAATCATAGTTTTAAATTCATACCAATTACTTCAAAAATATTACAAATACTTGGTCATATCATGTTCCGGTAAGAGTGTGATAAAAAATAGGAGACAAGAGACAGGAGACAGGAGACAGGAGACAAGAGACAGGAGACAGGAGACAATCATAGTGGTCAATAGGAGTAAATAATTGAGTATTTATATTTCATTTCCTGATAATCTGACTTCTGAGAAAGGTCAATGAATAGGAGCTATATAGTATAAATACTTACCAAGCCACCGTTTTTGATACTACTTTTAATGTTACAAATTGACGTGCGGAATGTGGGCTAAAACCATTGATATATAAAGACTTTAGCCTTTTTTTTTGAAAAAGTGCGCCTGTTTCAGTCTAAAACGCTCAAAAAGTTAGTATTAACAACAAGAGTTGGGCACAAAAATCTTGAGACAATTCTTACTCCTACCTCCTCGCTCCCATACCATTTCTCCAGTCTTTAGTCTCCAGTCTCGAGTCTCCTACCCCTACTAAAAAACTTTTTCAGCAAACCCTAATTATTCGGGTAAAAAGTTAACTTAATACCTTCTTTAATCAAATGGTCTAACTTCAATAGAAAAATAAAACCCTTCTTCTTGTAAAGTTCTTTCTCTAGAGTCAACATCAGTTAGAGGAATTCCCCAATCCAATCTAGCTTTAATTAATTCTCCATATTGCCAACGTAAACCCAACCCTACTGAAAACAAAGTTTCTGAATCTAGTCCTAACTCTTCATTATTATTCCAGGCTCTACCAAAATCTAGAAAAGGTGTTAATTGTAATATACCCTCCCCATTTCCAGTACGAAGGATAGTATAACGTAATTCTGCTGAGGCAAATACCGCATTATCACGGAGAAGCTCATCTTGACGATAACCTCTTACTGTTTCAAACCCCCCTAAACCTACTTGTTCTAGAGGAACTAATTCTTCTGAGGAAAACTGAAGATCGCTACGCAATAATAACTCCAAATTTTGTCCTAGTAAGCGGAACCACTGGGCCTGGCCACGCCAAGCAAAATAGTCGCTATCTGGTCTATCCTCATTTGTATCTTCATTGATTGTAGAATTTAATTGGTCTAGTCCAATACTAAATTGCGATCGCGCAGCAAATACTTGTTTGGCCCCTCGCTTCGTATATTCCTGAAACAAACGAATAATCGAAAGCCTAGTTTCACCATCGTCATCAGCACCCCTGGACAAAGGAAAATCGATCCCTAAGATTGATGTATCACTTTCACGGCGGGCCAAAGTAACCCCCAGGGTCAACTCTTCAGAAGGGGTTAAGATCACAGGTTGACGATATCGCAGCTCGTAGGTACGACTATTAGCTTCAATGTCAAGTTCGTCAAAAGGGCGTTCAACTACTTCACTGTCGCTAGTATTGAAGTATAAACTCAGGGAACCATTGCGAGCATTAATAGGAAGTGTATATATTACATCAACAATATCACTACCGTCTGTATTACTGTAAACAGCACTTAAAGTATCTCCTTTTCCTAGTAAATTGGCCTCTGTGACTCCTACCCCTCTCTCAAAAGTACCAACGGTAGGAGAACGACTATTATTGGCAAAAACTTCTGCACTAAAAGTATTGGCAGTTTCAAAACTGATCTTTAATAAACTTAGTCCGGGACGGGAACCCAAGGATAGTTCTGCTGAAACAGTCTGAATGAGAGGATCGAGTTGCAGGAGTTGTAATGCTTCTAGCAATTTTTCCTGATTAAGGGGTTTTTTTGTGGCTCGTTTGATACGAGAGCGGACATAGTTAAGACTGAGACGTCCTGAACCAGTTACAGTAATTTCTTCAATTTCCCCTTCTACAATTTCGATCTTGATAATACCTGACTGGAATTCTTGAGGTGGAATTAAAGCACCTGATGTAATGTAGCTATTTTCAATATAGTAGTTTGTAATTGCAGAGCGGACTGCAAGTAATTCTGTAAAACTAATAGGACGATTTCTGAATGATTCTACAACCTGACTGAGTTCTGCATCAGTGAAAGCAGTATTGCCTTCAAATACAAACTGTTTGACTATTATTGTTTCTGAACTTGGTGGTAAGTTTTCTTCTCTCGAAGGAGGAAGTAGAGGAGAAGGAAGCAATTGTTCTGGAGGAGGTAAGGGTTTGGGTTGAGAAGGTTCTTGTTGTGGTGAAGTACGGGGAAGTCCTTCAGGCAAAGAAGATTGAGCTTTGACTACGGGTATAAAGATAAGCATCAAAGCAACTTTCAGACCAATAGTTAAAACATACAGAGGTAATTTGTGGGTGTTCAGCATTCTGATATTAATGTGAAATAATTTCCTGGGGGTTGGTAAAGCACGTGTATGATATTAATCTTAATTACTTAGGAGTCAGGAGTCAGGAGTCAGGAGGGAAGAAAGAAGGACAAAGTTTTTTGGTTGCGTAAAGCTCACGGAGTTCTCTTGCGCTCTTATCCCAACATGATATCATACCTCAAATTACTAACGGTATTTCCTGAAATTACTGGTAACTGATATAGCAGTTGAAGCAAAGATTAGGACAGTTATAAACCCTGTTTGCGGAGCATTTCCCTATAAGAAAAACCTTTTGATATTCTACTGTTCCCTGTTCCCTGTTCCCTATTCCCTATTCCCTAGCGCTATAAGTGATAACTGTATTATAGCCAATTACCTACTAGAACAAAAGGTGCCCAAAAGTAAGGATGACTGTATTGTGGATTTTTTATTAAAGCTATTTGAGCTTGGCGAATTGCTTCTGCTTTGGTGAAATTGGTTTCAGATTTAGTAGTTAGCACCCGGTAAAAATTTATCATAAATTCAGCCGTAGATAAATCGTCAACAGACCACAATGTTGCTAGGGTACTGCGGGCACCTGAACGCAAAGCTAGTCCCGCTAAACCTAATCCAGCTCTATCATCTCCAGCAGCAGTTTGACAAGCACTAAGTATTAGCAATTCTATTGAGTCTCGATTTTGCTCTTGTAATAGTTCAGCAAATTCTTTAACCTGAATGCGAGTATCCCAAGTTAAAAGAAATGTTTCTTCTGGATCAGAACTAAACTGCCCATGAGTTGCCAAATGAACTACCCGAAATGGATTTTTTTCTATTTTCTCTTGGAAAGCTACTTCAGTAAATTCCTCATTCAAGAGAATAGTTTTTGAGTCTACTTTTTTGGCAATTTCCTCAATTTCAATTCCTACTCCTGGTAGAGGGGTAAAACCTTGACGCGCTTCGGTAAGACCCGACATTAAAACTTCAAGTTTTCCTCTTTGGAGACCTTCTGGAAATAGTTGCAACCCTTGACTCAGAGCAATGCCATATTTTTCAATCAGATACTGTTCACCATCGTATAGACTAGCCATTGGTATATTTCTTAGGAAGCCATCAAGCACAAATACTAGGGTCTGAATATTATTAGCTGCTAAATCTGCTTCTGCTGGTTGAATTAGCCAATTGTATACCTCTTCAGCAAGTTTGAGTCTTTCTGTTTGGGAAAATCCTACATAAAAAGCAGAGTACAATTGTTCAAGATTGCTTCGAATTTCTGCTTGCGGTAGTGGAGTAGAGTAATGACTCAAGGGACGATCGGGTAGGGAAAGAATTACTTCCAGGCGATCGCTCAAAATAATCGGATATATGACTGCTGACTGGGAATCTATCTGATCTAGTTGTACGGGTTTTGTTTCCAAACAAGCTTCTTGAAAAAAGTTATCTAACTCAGCTAATTGCAGAGCTTCAATTGCTTTGAGAGCTTTACTGATATTTTCTTGGCTAGTATTTTTATCCACCTTCGATGCCAAGGTAGGGACGTTGCATCCAACTTCCTTACAAGTAATCGGAGAAACCTGGTAAATTGGTTTTTCTGCTCTACTTCCTACTTTCAATTCCCTGTTTTCTGCCTCATTTTCTATTGTTATGGTGGGAGCATTTTGCAGAAGTAAACCAATATATTCCCGATACACAGGTTCAATACTTTCTCGGAAGTCAAGTTGTATCTCTTGGTTAACCGCTACAATATCACTTCGCAATAATTGAAGGGCATTATATGCGTTTTCGTAAGCTTGGATTGCTTCTTGGGTTTTGCCCTCTTGCTGGAAAATGCGACCTAATTGCCAAGATGTACTAACAATTAAATCCTGTGTATCAATGTTTTGACTAATTTTCAGTGCTTCTTGAGTTAATTTTTCACTTTCAGGCCACTGTTGATTTTGCTCGTAAAGATGCCCAAGTTGATTGAGTGCATAAGCTGTTGCTCGTAAGTCTGGCAATTTCTTGGCTTCCACTACTGTTGTTGCTAGGAGGGTAGCAATCTCATCTGTACTGGCAATTTCAATTGTGGCATCTGGGTCAATTTGCATCAGAGTTTCAGCTAAATTGATTTTGGCATAAATTGTATCTCGACTAGAGGGTGTAGTTTCTAGCAGAGATATAATTTTTGGCAGAATGTTTACTGCCATTTCCCATTGTTTTTCCTCTACAACAAGTCTAAATTCATTAAGTAAAGCTTGTAGTTGAACATAAGAATTTTCTGTATTTACTGCTAAATTTGCTGCTTCTTGATAATATTGTAGGGCAACATCAGGTAGTTGTAAGTTACGGGCTAAATTACCAATACTAAAAAGGGCAGCACTGGTAATTCCCGGAGAGTCAAGTTGTTCGGCAACTGCCCAACTTTGCTCTAAAATTTCTTTGGATTTAATTATGTCTCCCATTAACTGTAGCGTTACCCCTAAACTACGTAACCCATTAGCTTTGAGCTGAGAATTTGGCATTTCTTGTAGTTGTTGGTTGACTGCTTCTAAGATTTCTTTGGAGCGTGGATACTGCCCTAAAGTTTGTAAAGCTTGAGCTTGATTAATTTGACTACCTAATTTTCCTTGTAGATTTTCTGCTCTAGTATAAGCTTTTTCTGCTTGTTGCCATGTTTCTAGAGCTGCTTGGGTATGTCCGATTGATAGTTGGAGATTACCTTGAGTATTTAATGCTTGAGCTAAAACTGCTGTTCCTTGGCGATCGAGTATATTGTATTTGCCTAATATTTCTAGACTCGAGGCGATCGCTTTTTTCGCTGCTTGCCATTTTCCCAAAGCTTGATAAGCTGTAGAAATATAGTTTAAGGTTTGAGCTTGACTAATAAATTGTTGTTGTTTTGCATGGTCTTGAGCTACCTCTTGCCAAAGATTAATTGCTTCTAAAAATTGGCCTTGTTGATAAAGTTCCCGGCCTTTTTGTTCTATTTGTTGTATAGGTTTTTGGGCCAAAGCAGTCGAGGTATAGTGATTGAATGCTGGCAGAATAATTGTGACTAATAGAAAGGTTAATAGCCCTAATATTAGATTACTCAGAAAGATAGAATATCGAAAACGGATAAATTTCAGCATATCAGCATAAAATTTTGTTTATTATTTATTATTTATTATTTATTATAAGCGATTATCAATAGACCTCTCCAGAAAAGAGGGAACACTTAACTGGGAATGCTTCACAGGGAACAGGGAAGAATAATTGAGGATTTATGGAATAGACATCTCCAGAAAAGAGGGAACAGGGAACACTTCACAGGGAACGCTTAACTGGGGTAACCCACCCCTAACCCCTCCCAGGAGGTGAATAATTGAGGATTTATGGATAAGAATTGACTTTACTTTTTACTTTTGGAGATGTCTAATAGTTAATTTTTATTAACTTAGGGTATCCATACTATATTGTAAAGGTCTATATTTAAAAGAAGTTAATTTTTTAGGAGAGTCTCCGTATGGGTAGACCACTGTAGGGATCTTTCATGGAAAATACCTAAAAGGTTGTGATTGTGATCTGAGGTTATTTATTAGAAAAGTGGCATAATAAAAAAACGGTTACCATAACCGAAAAATTTCGGTATAAAACTTTATTTATTAGAAGTAATTATTAATAATTTATTTTTCTTAATTTAGGGTATCCATACAATAATTATAAAGAAAAATTTCATGCATAAGTTAAATTTCCAGCAAAGTTTTTATATGGGTAGACAACTTTTGAGAAGTTGTATGAAAAGTCCCTACAAGGTTTTGATTTTGACCAGAGGTCATGTATTAGCAAAACCGCTATAACAAAAAAATGGTTACCATATATAGTATTACTTTTGGTAATTTGTTTATTTTCATAAATCCTGACAATTAATTGGTTTATACCAATTATGGTTGGGAATAACTGCTATTAATTCTACTCTAGCATTTATATTTAATCCAACCTGTAGACTCAATTAACTGATTTTGATATTTGGGTAAGACTTCATTCATGGGTGACAATTTGATTGGCTCAAAATGTTGGCTGTTTTGAAACTGCATAATTTTCTAAATCTTGCCACAGAGTTTGACTCCGTAATATTTGCATTGGAGAAATAGGTATACCGCCACAACCAATATAGGTAGTTCAATACAATATAATCCTGCTATTCTATTGTTGTCGGCAATGCAGAAAGTTCAACATTTAGGGACGTTAAGCGATCGCCCTCCCTACTCTACTAGGTTTGATGTCAGTGGGCACCGAGTAGAATTTACCTAGAGACTATGAATACTTTTTGGTTTTACTCCGATATTTAGAGTAAGTATACTTAGAAATCGAGAACATAACAGTTCTAGGTCAATTTGTAGCTTGACTTATGGCAAATACAAATATTTTTTAACAACAGGACTTACGCAGAACCACTATATCTAGTAGGGGCGATTTCCTGCTCCATGGGGAGCAAACGCGAATCGCCCCTACAGATGGTGTATGAATTGATATGCGTGCGTAAGTCCTGAACAAATCAAAAATATTTTTATCTTACAGTAGTTTTCAGGTCAATGAACCACATAAAAAAAAATAATAATTCTGTAGTAGAGACGTTGCTTGAGCATTAATGCGTTTTCTTATAGGGAATGCTCCTATTCCATGTCGCGCTCGCTTGTAGGGGCGAATGCCATTCGCCCTTAGATGTCCGCTCAAGCGCGGAAAACGTCCCTACTTTGTGGTCTATTAATTATGAAAAGCGCTGTATACCATTTCTGAATAGTAATGCTATATTTGATTGCTATCTTCCCCTCGCCCCATATTCCCCATTCCCCTCCTCGGAGCAGTAGGGGTGGATACCCATCTCCCCATCACTAGGATATATAGCTTGCCGTGAATGAAATCAGGTATTATTTGGCCCGATTTTGATGCTTATCTTGCATTCAGCAACACCAAATATTTTTATCGTATGGAGATTGACTTAGACCAACTTCGATCGGTTATAGATTTAATCAATACCCTAACAAATCCATACAATTTGTTTTTTCTGAATAAGGTTTATGCTAGAATTGGATGCGTTAATGAACTAATTACAAAGGAAATAATTTTATGGTCCGAAGAATAGTTACAGTCACTATTGAAAATACAGCTCCAGAAGATGGTGCATTTTTCTCTACAACTTGGGCTGCTTTTCAAAACGGCAACTTTGATATTTTTGACGCAGGTGACGACGCATCTGGGACTTTTCTAGAAGGGTTAGCGGAAGATGCTAACTTGGATGGTATAAATACTGCTTTTGCTAATAGTAATGCTGGTGTTCAACAGACAATTCCTGGCCCATCAGACCCGTTGAACGATTTTGATTCAGGGGACACTGTTTCTGTAGATTTTATTGTGGACTCAGATAGCTATCGCTATTTCAGCTATGCGGCAATGATCCTTCCTAGTAATGATGCATTTATTGCTAATGGAGATCCTCTTGCATGGGAGATTTTTGATGAAAATGGTAATTTCGTTGCAACTGATATCACTGTTACTGGAGATCGAGTCTGGGATGCAGGAACGGAATTAAATGATGAAATTCCTGAAAATACAGCAGCACTAGATCAGGCAGCACCCAATACTGGTGTAGATGAAGATGAAACAGTTCGACTACACCCTGGTTTTATTGGTAGTGTCCGTGAAGGTAGTGCTGAAGTAGGAAATATTTTAGACGCACGCTCTGCTGCTGATTTTACAACAGAGAATGATGGGGAAGGTTATGAAATAGCCAGTTTCTCCTTTTCTGTTACTAATGAATTTCTGGGCATGGGAGAAGCAGATGGCATCAATGGTACTGATGATGCAGATACTCTCAAAGGTCTAGGGGGTGATGATACTCTCAATGGACTAGGTGGCAATGACAGGATAATAGGTGGTTTGGATAATGACCTGCTCCGAGGTGGTGATGGTGACGATACTTTGGAAGGTCGTACAGGGTTTGATCGGATGCTTGGTGGTAGTGGTAATGATATATTGCTCGGCGGTCAAGGTCGCGATCGCATGAATGGCGGTGCTGGCGACGATACTTTAACTGGTGGTGGTAATACTGACTTCTTCATCTTTAACACTAATGACACATTTGATACTGATGATGTTGGAGTAGATACAATTACTGATTTTGATACAGCGCAAGACTTTATTATTCTCGATAAAACTACTTTCGCTGCTCTTGCAAGTAACCCAAGTGACAGAGATAACCCAGGATTTAGTGTTTCAACTGAATTTGCTGTGGTTGGTTCAGATGCAGATGCAGATGAATCAGGAGCTTTCATTGTTCACAGTACAGAAAGTGGCAATTTGTACTATAACCCAGATGGTACTACGGCAGGTTTTGGTAACGGTGGTGAGTTTGCTAATGTAACTCCTGAATTAGCTGCTGAAAACTTTATTCTGCGAGCTTAATACTGCTTGAGTAAAAGTTAGGCATTTGTTGGGGGTGGGTTTAGGTAGAAGCAACAACAAGCTCAACCTCTAACCCCCAACCCCTAGCTCTAATATGAAATCCGGTTTATTGGGGGTAAAATTATTGACGCCTTCTTGGTACTGAAGAAACCGGATTATACCATTTCTCATGCATGAATGCTATACCTGATCGGGTGGGGAAGTGTGGGAAGTTGGTTCGTGTGGGAAGTCTGGGAGGAGGGGGGAGAGGTACGGACGTTTTGCTGACGCTTTCGCTCCGCTAACACTGCGTGACATGTTTGCGGAGCATTCCCTATAAGAAAACGCATTTTTGTTATGCAACGTCCGTACTGCAAGGTCTGTACGAATAATAACTACTAACCTGCCTTAAATCCTCAAAAAAAGACTTTAAATCTTAGTAACTATTGAAATGTTGAAGTAGAGCTGAAGTATCGCATTAATGCATGGGAATTGGTATTATTTAACTTTCCTGGCGGGAAGTCCCGCGCTCTCCATCCCCCCTAACCCCCCGTGCATAGGGGGGAGGGGGAGCGTCGGGATGAAAGCCTGGGCCCGGATTCGGATACTTTCATAAGCTCAACGTTCATAGGCCCAAGACACAAGCTAGGAGCATTTTGTTATTATCAATGTCAACACAGGGGGAGGACATCACCTCTGTCATGCGCAGCGGTCAGGGTTTCCCAGACCCTCAGAATCCCGCGTTGTCCATCCCCCCTAACCCCCCTTTGAAAGGGGGGAATAGAAGGGCAACGTCGGGAGTATGTCAAGAGTAAGGCGTCATGTAAAAATAAGTTGTACAAATTTTATCTGAAATAGATTGTGAAATCTAGCTTCCATCAAAAAAATGTTCAGGTTATTCTTACACGGATCCTAAAGTAATATCATGTCCGGATAAGAGCGTGATAAAAAAACTTTCTCCTCCTTATAGCTTTAGATTCCCCCCTCTTCCCTCCTGACTCCTGTAGGGGCGATTCGCTTGCTCGCCCCTACAACTACTGACTCCTCCATTTTTATTTACAGCGGTTTTCATTTCAGTAAACCACAGTAGGGACGTTCCATGGAACGTCCCTACTAGGTTTGAAATGTGAATATGTGGTTCATCAATCTGAAAAGTGCTGTATAACTAATTATTGCTCTGCTGATTAAATCTAAAAGTATCTACAGATAAAGGTTTGAGCCATTTTACAGCGCTTTTCAGTTGAGTAGACCACTAAATTCATTGTTAGGAGTCAGGAGTCAGGAGTCAGGAGTCAGGAGTTAGGAGTTAGGAGTCAGGAGTCAAGAGTTAGGAGTGAAGAGTAAGTATCATTGTGGTTTATTCATATGAAAACCGCTGTAAGTCGTGAAAAAGTAGCAGCTTTTCGGTTAAAAGAGCTGCATAAAGTGAGGACTTTGGGATAACGCGAGGCAGAAAAATCAAGGAAAAATTATTTCTCCTACTTCCCACACGAACCACACGAACCACACCTCCCACCCTCCCCACACTTTGCTTTTTTCAGCACACCCTAATTACCCGAACTTCATACCACTAATCTTTCCAACATCTCCTTATGCTTCCACACAGGAGCAAGAGTATTCGCAGCTATCATCCCACTAACTGCCACTGCAGGCAAACCAATACCAGGAAAAGTAGAATCACCACAACATAACAACCCTGGTAATGGCGTATTTGGTCCAGGAAACAACCCTTCTCCAGCACGAATTGCCGGACCATAAGACCCCCGATGACGGCGCAGAAAGCGTTCGTGAGTTAGGGGAGTCCCCACCAATGTCACCTCACAACGGGAACGTACATCAGGTATTATTTGCTCTAACCCTTGCCACATAATCTCAGCTCTTTGTTGTTTTGCCCAAGCATATTCCTGACTCTTTCTATCCATACCTTCCCATAATTGATATGGTTCGTTTCCTGGAGTATAAACATGAATAACGTGCTTTCCTGGGGGTGCAACAGTAGAGTCGATTAACGATGGAATAGATACTAATACAACATTTTGGGGTGCATCTATTCCATCCCAATTATTAACAACAATGTGATGACACGCCAGATCGGGTTTAATATCTGTGGCATCAATACCTAAATGTAAGTGCATAAAACTGTTACATTCTGGTGTTGCTTGTCGTTCTTCCCGAAAAGATTTTGGTATTGTACCCTCTGGCAGTAATTTCAAAGTATCCCAGACAGAAGCATTTGAAATTACTGCCTGCTTTGCCCGAATTTCTTTGCCATTCCGTAACAATACGCCAACAGCACGCCCACCTTTAACAACTACCTCTTGCACATGAGCATTCAACATCAATTGACCACCGTGACGTTGTAACCCCCGCACTAAAGCATCAACTATTGCTCCACTTCCACCAATAGGATAGTCAAGTACAACTCCCGGTCGGTACCATTCTGCAAACATAAATGCAACTTCGGCAGCACTGGTACCATTTGCTGGCAAACCTGAAAGCAAGAAGCAAAGTAGATCGAGCCAATTTCGGATAAAAGGATCTGTGACAACCCCCTCAATAACTTGGGAAAACGCTCCTGTCAACTGACCAACATTAAAAATATGTTTTGCCATAGCAGGTAAAAATTGCCCCATTGTCATTATTGCTCCTAAGTCAAAACGGACAGAAGCAGGAGGAATAGCGATCGCTGCTTCTGCTAGTGGCGCCATAACTTTTTGGAGTTGACGCCATTCTGCTACAGCACGTTCACCTCTCAACCTTTGGATAACATCACAAAATTGGTCTGCACCCACTGATGTATCAAATTTGCCCTCTGGCAAACAACAACCCCAAGTGTCATAAGTCACGCAGGGTACTTTCTCGCCGATAGCATCCAAAACTTGTGCTAGTGGGTTAGTAGAGGGGCGATAGGAAAGACCAGAATGTAAAGATGGTCCAGAATCAAACTTAAACCCCTGATATTCAAAACTATGAGCAGCACCTCCAGCAATAGAATGACTTTCGCAAACTATGACATTAATACCATAGTGTGCTAATAAAGCGGCACAACTTAAACCACCGATCCCACTACCAATTACAATTACATCTGTTTGAGACATATTATTTGGTGAATAGTTAATTTAGCAATTAGATTTTAATCCCACATTCCGCACTTCAATCATTCCGCACTTCAATTTGTCACATAAAAATTAGTATAAAATCCCTAGCTTTCTTAGATATTTATAGTATGCAAATTATCTCAATTACTTTTTTCGTTCATCAATTACACCGATGCTACCAGATTTGATATAAAGTGTAGCGATCGCTCTCCATCAATTTTATTTCTAGCCAAATTATTCCGACATTATGGCAACGGTTATAACTATAGTTATCAAAGATTATGGAGATAACTATAAAACTCGGAATACACAGGCGATTATATAATATGTTTCACCGCACAATTTAGCAGCAGTAAAAAAGTTACAAGGATTTAGTGCTGGTATAGTTGAAATTGAAAATATCGGTGAGAATTTTCTTGTGAGTTGTGCTGGTTGAGATTATTATTTCCGATATCTGGGAGCCTAAATTTGAGAGAGCAAGTTCTATTTCCTCACTGGGTAAGTGATTTTTTTCTTTGATTTTTTTCTTTGATTCTTTTGCTTGCCATCTTTATTCCCTTCTGCTCAACTTACATAATTGTAAATTTTCTCACTTATAGCAATCGAAGCAAGGATTAGGACGTTTATAAATCCTGAAACCCTTTGACAGTTTACTATTCCCTCTCTTGGTGCGCGTTCCCTCTCTTGGTCAGCATTCCGCAAGCGAGCTGTCGGCGGCGCGGGGTCTGACCGCTTGCGCCTATCGGCGACGCGGGGTCGCACCGCTATTCCCTGTTCCCTATTCACGCTTCGCGTAGCGCTATACCTACTTAGATTTTGGGCAGATTATAGTTACTAAATAAGCAAGAAAAATATTCCTAGACAAGTGTTTTAATTAAGTGTTACCTTAACGGGGTGAACTACAACACCACGCCAGTTGCTTTAAGTCGGGAGACCCGCCCAACGCACTGGCTCCTCTATCCCATTGCTAAAAGCGTTTGGGACTACTTTTCTTATCGGTATTTAAACGAACATTGACATGACTCATTGTATTTGACACCAGATTATTTTTTTTAATAATAGTACGTTCTACTAACTGTATTATCCCTCCTGTAAAAATTTAACGAGCTGTTCTGCAATCCTTTCTGAGTCTAAGATATTTTTAGTTGTTTTCCTATGTTTTTCTATAAAATTAATAAAACTTTACAATACTAAAAAATAGAGGGAATTAATCATTTTCCCTCTACAAAATTTTTAGTTCTTATGGACTTTGTTCCATGAAAGTGCTAGAAGCATTATAAAATAAGCGTTTCTCAAGAAAAATTATTAATGAGAAAGTATTTCCCTGTAAGGGTTTCAGGATATTAGTGCAACAAAGCCGTTCTTATGCCTAAAATTTTCCCACCTTCTATTGACATACTCCCGACCTTCCCCTTCTATTCCCCCCTTTCAAAGGGGGGTTAGGGGGGATGGACAACGCGGGATTCTTCAGCCTGGGAAACCCTGGCCGCTGTTTTGACAGAGGTGATGTCCTCCCCCTGTGTTCGTTGATCTTAGACCAACTATAAGTATCATCATAAAATACCTCCTGCGTGGTCTCGGGTAGCGGAACATTTTATTTGTGGAGACGTCTAAGCCTTAGCCCTGGCTTTCATCCGGACGCTCCCCTAATAGCTGCCGCACTTGCTCCGCCAACGGGAGAGCGCCGGACTTCCTGCCAGGGAAGTTAAATCTCAAACCCAAAACCAATAGAGGGAAGTTAGTATTAGTAAGCAAGACCCATACTGCGAGTAGTTTCAGCACCCAGATAAACCCGGACACTCAAAAAGTCAGTAGGGCAAGCAGTCTCACAACGCTTACAACCAATACAATCTTCAGTACGAGGGGATGAAGCAATTTGGCCAGCCTTACAACCATCCCAAGGTACCATTTCTAGAACGTCTAATGGACAAGCACGAACGCATTGAGTACAACCAATGCAAGTATCATAAATTTTTACTGAATGAGCCATAAATTAAATTCTCCCAAAAAATTTATTCTGCCGTATCTATTCAAAGGCATATAGAACAGTAGGCTTTAGATATGAATTCTTTGACTTAGTTTACCCTACTGTTTCTCACCATTGATAAACATTGTTGAAAAAATTAAAATATCTTAACGATTTGCTGAAATATTAAACTAAGTCATTTCCCTGTTACCGTTTAACTTTCCTGGCGGGAAGTCCCGCGCTCTCCATCCCCCCTAACCCCCCGTGCATAGGGGGGAGGGGGAGCGTCGGGATGAAAGCCAGGGCCATGATTTGGATACCTTCATAAGCTAAACGTTTATATGCCCTTGACACTTTTAGGAGCATTTTGTTATTGTCAAAGTCAAAACAGGGGGAGGACATCACCTCTGTCATGCGCAGCGGTCAGGGTTTCCCAGACTGAAGAATCCCGCGTTGTCCATCCCCCCTAACCCCCCTTTGAAAGCTATGCTTTATAAACATCTTTCTTAACATAAAACTTGACAATATAGACAAGTTATGTTTTAGTCTTGAATCGGCTTTTTCAGGAGAAAAGTGTATTTAAAAATACACTTTTTTATCAATGTAGACAGGATTCTTCCTCCCCGTCCTCCCCATCCTCCCCATCCTCCCCATCCTCTCCACAAGGGTTTCAGGAGTTCCTTATAAGGGATAGCTTTGAAAGGGGGGAATAGAAGGGCAACGTCGGGAGTATGTCAACAGCTTTTAGCTATAGCGCTATGCATTAAGTCAGAAGTCAGAACTTAGAAGTTATGTCTGACTAAGTTTCAAAATTTAGTAATGTCCGTGCCCTTTGGTTCGATTTCTAGAGAACCCATTTGGGATCTATTTAAAGATGCGGGGATGGGGGATAGGGAGATGGCGAGATGGAGGAGATGGGGGCATTTTTCTACCTTTTTCCCCTATCCTATTTCTGTGACTCCTTACTTCTGAGGAGATCAGACTGACTCCTTTGCCAAAAATAAGCACTTTTGCTCATATTCCAAATGGCTTCTATAGAAGCCATTTGGTATCTATTTAACAAGTTACAAAACGGCTTTTCTGAAGCCTTTGTATTTCAAGATTAAAGATACGCTTAGGGATTCTATATAACCCAACCCACCCCCAACACCTCCGAGGAGGCAGGGTCAATTTATTGTCACGCCTAGAAAAAAGTAGGAGAGGGTGGGAAGTGTGGGAGGTGTGGGAAGTGTGGGAGGTGTGGGGAGTGTGGGAGGTGTGGGGAGTGTGGGAGGTGTGGGGAGTGTGGGAGGTGTGGGGAGTGTGGGAGGTGTGGGAAGTGTGGGAGGTATGGGCAGTGTGGCAGAAAAATCCGCTTTTATTCATGCAACTTCCGTATACCCATCCTCACCATCCTCCCTATCTTATCTTCCCCATCCTCCCCATCCTCCCTATCTTATCTTCCCCATCCTCCCCATCCTCCCCATCCTCCCTATCCTCCCTATCTTATCTTCCCCATCCTCCCCATCCTCCCTATCTTATCCTCCCTATCTTATCCTCCCCATCCTCCCCATCCTCCCTATCTTATCCTCCCCATCCTCCCCATCCTCCCCATCCCCCCCCTCCTCCCCATCCTCCCCACATATC
>NZ_JAAHHT010000152.1 GCF_010672085.1 Okeania sp. SIO3I5 | reverse complement strand
AAGGCGACGGCACAGTAGTCAACAACGGAGACACATTAACAGCAGTCCAATTAACACAACTACTCTACAACGCCCCCGACGACTACAACGGTACAGATGACCCAGGAGACTTTACCTATGATGTTAGTGACTCGACAACAACAGTATCAGGTAGCACAGATATAAGTATCAATACTATCAACGACGCCCCAGTAGTAAATAGCAACAGTCTAACTGTAGACGAAGCAATCTCAGGCACATCCTTAGGAATCACAGCTCCCACCGACGCCGATGGAGATTTCCTCACAATCACAGTCACAGGGTTACCCACATTAGGCACAATCACCCAAGGCGACGGCACAGTAGTCAACAACGGAGACACATTAACAGCAGTCCAATTAACACAACTACTCTACAACGCCCCCACCGACTACAACGGTACAGATGACCCAGGAGACTTTACCTATGATGTTAGTGATGCTACAACAACAGTATCAGGTAGCACAGACATAATTATCAACACCATCAACGACTCCCCCACAGCAGCGGACAACAGCATAACCATCGCCGAAGACAGCAGCCACACATTTGCTAGTACCGACTTTGGTTTTAGCGACATAGACGGGGACAACCTAGCATCTGTAACTATAACTACCCTACCCACAGTAGGAACACTACAACTCAACGGAACCAACGTAACAGCCAACCAAATTATTACCACAGCAGACATTGCCAACTTAGTATTTGCTCCCGAACTCAACCTCAAGGGTGTCACTTATACCAGTAGCTTTGAATTTACAGTTAATGATGGCATAGATGACAGTGAAGCAGGCAATATTATTACTATAGATGTCACTCCCAACCCTTCTACTATTAGCATCAACGACATTACACTTAACGAAGACGATAGTACAGCCATATTTACCATTACCCTCAACCAACCTAGTGAACAAAATATTATTCTAGACTACAATACAAGTGACGAAATAGCGATCGCTCCAGAAGACTACACAGCCATTACAGACAGCCTCATCATCCCCGTTGGAGACACCGCAGCTACAGTCACAGTAGATATTATCGACGACAGTAACCTAGAAGCAGCAGAAACATTCAACCTCAACCTCAACTCAGCCATTAACGCTACCATCATCGATAACCAAGGAATAGCCACCATTATCGACAATGACAACGACAACAACTTACCCCCAATAGCAGACAACGAAAATATAACTACCCTAGAAGAGACACCAGTAAGCATCAATGTCTTAGACGGAGACACAGATCCCGAAAATGATCCACTAACTATCACCGAAGTCAGTATCCCCAGTAACGGCACAGCAAATATTGACAACAAAGGTACAGAAGATCCTACAGACGATGAAATTATCTATACACCAAACTTAAGCTTCAGAGGCACAGACACATTCAGCTACACCATATCAGACAGCAGTGGCCAAACATCAACAGCCACCGTTACCATCACTATCAACGCAGTTAACAACCCACCCACTGCCCTAGACGATAATGAAACTATAGATGCCAATACTATCCTCAGTACCGAAAACGTTCTCAATAACAACGGAAACGGAGCAGACATAGATCCAGAGGGAGACACACTCACACTAACAGCAGTCAATGGTAGTGCCACAAATGTTGGGGCAGAAATCATCCTGACATCAGGAGCGTTATTAACATTAAATGCAGATGGCACATACAGCTACAACCCTAACGGACAATTTGACAATATAGTAGTAGGAGCAACAGCTACAGATAGTTTCGACTACACTATTAGTGATTTAGAAGGCAGCGGAGGCACAGACACTGCTACAGTTAATATCACCATTAATGGCACAGCTAGTACAAACATTCTCCCAGTAGCAGTAGACGATATAGCAGAAACCAACGCTGGAATACCTGTAATTTTTAATATTACCAACAACGACAATGATAGCGACGGCACACTAAACCTCACAAGAGTAGACTTAAATCCAACGACAACAGAAAGAGACACAACCCTCACAATAGAAGGAGAAGGAAACTACACAGTAGACAATGAAGGCAACATCACCTTTACTCCAGAAACGGGTTTTGTCGGTATAGGAGGCATCAGCTATACAGTAGCAGACAATGAAGGAGCAGTATCAAACTCGGCTAATATTAGTGTGACAGTCAATAACGTCACCCAACCTCCCAACATTCTCACAGGTAGCATCAGTGGCATCAAATTCCAAGACAACAACAATAACAGTATCCAAGATCCAGGAGAAATAGGATTAGCAGGTTTCACCATATATATAGATATTAACAACAATAATAACCTGGATAATGGAGAACCAAATACCATCACTAACTCAGACGGCAGTTACATTATAGAAAATATAGAAATAGGAACATACACTATCCGAGAAATTCAACAATCAGATTTCATCCAAACCACCACAGATCCCAATATAAATGTTATCGCCAACCAAAACATCCCCAATGTCAACTTTGGCAATTTCCCCATACTCCCCGGTAGCATCAATGGTACAATATTCAACGATTCTAATAGTAACGGACTCTTTGATAGTGGAGAAACTGGCATCAGCGACGTCACCATATTTCTAGATTTTAATCAAAATGGGAGCTTAGATACAACAGAAACAGCAACTACCACCAATGAATCAGGCAGTTACACATTTGCTGATCTCTCACCAGATAGTTATCCAGTCAGAGCAGTATCTCCAACAAATAATGCCATAATTACAACACAAGAACAAACTGTTGAACTGCTACAAAACCAAACCCTCAATAACATAAATATTGGCTATCGAATTCCCAACCCAGGAACAATTCAATTTAGCGATCCTATATTTACAGTCACCGAAGGAATTCCGACTGCAACAGTTACTGTCACCCGTACAGGTGGCAGCGATGGAATTATTAATGCCACAGTTAACCTTATTGAAGACAGTGCTACACAAAATCAAGATTATAGCAACCCCAACTCCAATATAATTTCCTTTGAAGATGGAGAGACAACATCTCAAAGCATTGAAATTCCAATTATTGATGATAATTTAGTAGAAGTAACAGAAACAGTCAATTTATTATTAACTGATATTAGTGGAGGTGCAACTATTGGTACACCCAACAATGCTGTACTACAATTATTTGATAATGATGTAGAAAATCCTCTACCAGAATCACCAAATCCCACTACTCCCCCAGCACCTATACCTGAAAATCCCAGGACTAGATTTTCTCCCAATCCTATAACTTCTGTAACACCTGATAGCATTACTGGTGAAGAATCAATTGTTTTGTCCTTAGCAGAATTATTTAGTGTTACAGAAATAACAGAATCAGCTACCCTTTCTTTTGGATATGCTTCACCAAATATAAATAATCAAGTCCGTTTTTTTGATACTAATGGTGTAGAAATAGGTTCTCCAATTACTTTAGAACCAACATTGGGAAATAATGGTTTCAGGATATTTGAAACAGTTGCGCCAATTATATTGCCAGCAAATACTGCGTCAGTTAGTATTGGTGGTGCGACAGAAATTGAGGATATACAGTTAATAGTTGAGTCTACATCCAGAATAAACACGAGAATTGCTAACTCGCTAAATATTAGTAATTCATCCCTATTTGAAAATTTTGATCCTTTCACTGAGGTAGAAATTATTGATAATAATTATGTTGAAGAAGATAGCAAACAATTAGATATTCATTCTATTCAAGATAATGAATATATTTCAATGCCAGAACTCAACGAACTACCTCAATTGTTGCCAGAAGTAGGTTTTCTTCAGATTGAAGACTTGCATAGCACGGCGATATAAACCGATTTGGGATCTATCTATTTGTGTGGCGTTGCTGAATAAAAGTATGATTTTACAGGAGTTAGTAAGGGAGTAAGGGAGTAAGGGAGTAAGGGAGTAAGGGAGTAAGGGAGTAAGGGAGTAAGGGAGTAAGGGAGTAAGGGAGTAAGGGAGATGGGGAGATGGAGACCTACCCCTAACCACTCTCAGGAGAGGAATTTGGGGAATGTAGGAAGATATCTATTAAAGTAATTATAGAATTATCAACATATATCTTAATATAGTATCTTAGTGCAATTAACCGGATTTGATATCAGGAGTCGTAGGGGCGGCCGTTCACCCGTACAGGAGAAAGAAAAGATTTGAATAGCATGAAATTTTAAATTTAGTATTCATGCTTAACAATTCATGCTTAACATCTGTATTAAGATCAAGTAATTTTGCGATTACTGTATAACCGGATTTTATATAATGCCTAGATAACTAAAGCTTTCATCCCAAAATTCTGAATTGCAGAATTGCTTAATTCTTACCCTTTTACAATACTGATGCTACCGGACATGATATAAGTGCTCAAAAAGATACTTTACTAAGTCTTTTATCAGGACTAAAGCCATGCATATCAAATCATACACCATCTGTAGTGGCGAGTCGCGACTCGCCACTACAAGATATGGTGGTTCTGCGTAAGTCCTGTTATTACTATCATCAGAGATCTAAGCCTCTAAAATAATTATTTTTATTTGCTTTTGAAAATTTTTACACAATTTAACTATAAGTTTTTCATAGAAAATTTTATTAGAAAGTTAAAAATATCAAATTAAACTAGATTTAGTTTATTTAATCAGAGATATATTTCTCAATTTATGGTATAATAGTTGAGCTTTGCTACTATCCAATGGCAAAAAGGGGAAAAATAATGAAACACCGATTAGCCACCGTTGGAGGTTTGACAACCGCCTTAATGTTGGGGACTGTAATTCTGCCATCCCAGGGGCAGTCTTGTTATGGATATGGCTCCGAGAAAGCAAATTATGAAACTACAAACTTTAACATCAATATTTGCGAAACTCGGAAAGGTGAGTATATATTCATTAGTCAACCTAAAAATGGAAATCAGCAAGATTGGCTAATCGTTGGTAATGCTATCAAAAGAGGCAGTTCTTGGGCAGCTTATGACCCAGTACAAGGAATTGAATATATTATTGGCCCAGACCAATATCGTGTAGATTCAAGAACACACAATGGCCTCACTGAGCGTGTAATTAATTACCAAGCTCAAGGAAGAATTAAGTCAAAAACTTGTTATGTACTCAGACCAAATGGATTATATATTTTTGAGACACGCAACTCGGCAAGTCGTAGACTTGGGGTAGTAGAAAATGGTCAAAGAATAAAAGTTACCGGAAATGAAGAAATTGGTAGTGGGACTCAAAGATTTATAGAAGTGACTAACCCATATCAAGGATATATAGTTTCTAGAGATAGTAATGGGAGGTATATCTCAGATTGTGATCCTGCTTTCTAATTTTAATTAGGGTTTGCTGAAAAAGTCTTTTTGCTCTTCGTAGTAGTCAGTAGTCAGGAGGTAGGGACGTTGCATAAGGGCGTCCGTACGGAGTCAGGAGGAATGGGGAATTTAGAGGAGACAGGAGGAAGAATTATCCCTTGATTTTTCTGCGATAGTCAATCCTTTCATCCTAACAGGCATGAGATCCCTAGAACGAAAACTTTGTACTTTTTCCAGACCAAAAAAGCCTAAAACCTTTGTCTGTCAATGCTTTTAGATTTAATCAGCAACCCCTAATTAAGGAAAAATGAAGGATAAAGTAACAAATAGCAAGCAGAAAAAATTAAGTAGGACTTACGCATAAACCCTATTAGTAGGGTGTGTTAGCGCTATCAGAATGTACCAAGACTCTATATATAGTGCCTTTGCGTAAGTCCTGTTAAGATTCCGTCAGTTAGCTATTTATTGGGTTTGCATCGCTTGGATATTTTTCCGAGCAGTGGAGTTGGAAAAATCTATAACAATTTTTAAGTCCTTTGTATTTTTTAATTCACCTGGTTCTGAAGAACTTGGTATTCATCTTTTAGGAATATTCCTGATATTAGCGATCGCTCATTTTGCAACTTATAAAAATCTTTGGCGTGAATGGTGGCAAAAATTTCCTGATTGGATTTTTGCTGCTTGGTATGGATTCGCCTTTTCTGTTATCCTTCTATTTATAGCCCCTAATTATTCGGCTTTTATTTACTTTCAGTTTTAGGAAATAGGGAATAGGGAATGGGGGTCTCAATGAATCAATATTATGCCAAAGTGGCTAAAGGTTTAGAAAATATTGCTGCCTAAGAATTAGAAAGTTGAGGAGCGAAAAATGTTTCTCCAAAATTTACAGGGGTAAGTTTTACTGGGGATAATACTTTACTCGATCAAGTTAATCTTTTAAAGTAATTCCCTAGTAGGTTCAGTCCCGGGGACTCCTACAACTTTTTGGCCTTGATTGAGTGATAAGTGCGATCGCATAACTCAATCATTTCAACTGGCTAAAATAATTTATAGATGGCCAATCAAGGTGATGGACAATTATACAAATTGCTAGTTAGGTATAATTTAGTTTGAGACATTTATAGCTAAGTATATTAATTGCCTCGTTCGCCTTGTAACAATTTTTCTGTCTTTTGGTTAATTTGAAAAATTACCCCTTGATAATAATTAATTATTTGGGATACAGAGACAGCAACCGATCTACCAACTATCCGTGATTTTGTTGGTGATACCATACGAATAGAAGCTGCAACTTACCTCCAGAGTGGTTGACTTACCTGACATAAACTATTCCGGTTCGCTCTTGAGTAGACAACGACCGCATTTCAGATATAAACTGCCCTAATGCTGCTGCTCCAGAGTCGAGCAACCATTCTGGGATATCTGAAGCTTTTTTGAATTTCTCCCATTTCTCCTCAACTTTTTGGGAGATTCTGAAAGGTTCGTCGCCACCATCTGCCCACTCTGGTTTATTCAAAAGTTTAGCACCCGCTTTTCTGATACTAACAAAAGATAGCTGAGTTAAAATATCGCCCAGAATGAACCCCACTTGATACATGACATCACTCAAGGTATCGAACATATCATTTTTAATGGTCTGATCTATTATCAATATACCTGCAAGCACCGTTGTATTAACCTCCAGTCGCGCTTCACCAGTCATTTTGTTAAAAATCAATCTAGCAGCAGAACGTCCTAAAGCACCTCCCACTTCTGTCATGTCTTCCAAGAAATTTTCCAGAGATTTCTTGGCATTCTTAATAACATCTCCAAAATCTTGAGACCAATCAAAGTTGTATGCTTTTTCAGTGTAGTTAAAAACTCCGGTTAACACCCTAGCTTGGGTTAATCCTAGGGTTATACCTACTCCTGACAAAAATTTCCCTAATCCACTTGCTGCGATTTTGCTGACAAACTTGCCAGCAAATCCCTGAACTCCCTTAGCAGCAACGCCCAAACCCGCTTTGGCACCACCCACAACTGAGACAATTACACCACCAACTACAGCAGACACACCCGCTGCTCTACCTACAAATGGTGCATCTGTCATCCAATTTTTAAAAAAATTCCAGTTACCTTTAGACAAATTTTCCCACAGCGCTTTGGCACCACCGACTATATTAGCAGGCGTTACTGTTTTGAGATAATTTATTTGTTCCCCTATCCAAGATGCTACTCCAGCAGCTTTTCTTTTAAGCCATTTTATAGACCCTTTTCCTTCTCGTTCAAATGTACTCCATAATTTATTAGCATCAACACCAGTGGTGATAACTGCTGTTTGTGACATTATTTTTTACCTTCTACATTAATTTTCTTAATCATCTTGAGTAAATCTAACTCATTCACATCTTTACGATATTCATTACTAACTACAGATTTGAATCTAGTCTTAAAGTTTTTTAAGTAGTGTTGAAAGTCACCTCCCCACATAGCTTGATTGTTCATATAGTCAAGTTGCAAATCTATCATAAGTTCTGCTTGTCTAATCTCGATCGCTTCTTGCAATTCTTTCCTCAGTTCTGCTTTACTAGGAGGTCTTCCGGCTCCTGATTTCTGACTTTCATCCTTTTGTAAATTAGGTTGAGAATTGCTGTTTCTTGGTTTTTTTCTCCTTCTACTTGCCATAGTTTATCAGGATAATAATAATCTATTTTTGACAGAATAATTGATGATAAGCCATGGGTAAATACCTGGGTTTTAATCACAGAAAAAAGGTTCTTAATTATGAAGTTGTTTCTGGTGTCTTTATAGCTTGAGAAATTAGAACTATTCCTTGGTTAGTTAATTGCCCATATTTATTTCTATGGTGAAAACGATTGCCTTTTAAAATAGCAGCTACATCAACACATCGGGCAAATTCTTTAACAATGTCGGCATAAATCTTGGGTATATTCTCTGGAATTTTCATCTCATACCAATATAAAGCTATAGGTAAAATCCAAATTTTTTCAGATAATCCATAAAGATATTTGAGTCTGTCTTTCCAATAATTCCATAATAGTAAAGTTTCTTTTTCATCCTTGATAAATTTGCGCCAATCAACTTTAGAATAGAACCCATTATCTTTTTTTTCAAAGGATATACTCTCTTCAGGATTTGCATATTTAGACCGAATTTCTGTAATTTTTTTCAATCCCGCTAATGGATAGCTCGGACTTATATAAATCCTGTCGTAATTATCCTCATTTATCAGTTTCTCTACCTCATCATCAAGTTGAGAACTACAAATAGGAAGTCCGGGAATTCCTGATGGATAGGCTGAGAAAATATCATTAGCATGAGTATCACCAATTACGGCATTTCCATGTATAGAATCGCTCATTTTTTAATATCCTAAAAGTGTAAAAGTTTTGGTTTTACTGTCATATTTAATTACTGCACTTTTCCATCCTTCATTCTCAATTTTAACTGAGAAAAAACCTGCCATGGCTAGAAAGTGAGGCTTCAATATAATAGTACCTGGATGAGATGATAGTTCACCTGCAAAATTGCCTTTTTTAACCCAACCTACGAATGATTCTGGAAAGTAACCTAGCATATTTTCTCCCCACCCACCAAGCATCATCAGTAATATTTTTGAAACTCTCACAGCATTAAAAAGGTGGCACTGTATGTAAGGAGGATTAGCCACATCTAAAGTGGTAAAATTAGGGTCTATTTCAACTAGAAAATCATATCCTTCTGACGAACTAATGTTTGGGTCAAAACTTGGAAAAGCGAATATTTTATGCCCATCAATTCCTAGCTTTGAATCTAATTTATCTCTTAACCAATCTGCTCCATTAAAGTCAAAAAAGTCAACAGGTAATTCAAATCTACTGCCTGTAGGAAAGTGTGTTTCAACTGTTAATTGTATTGGCATCTCTTCTGCTTCTGGTGAGGTATCTTTTGTTTTTGGTGATAGACGTGTGGGTCTAAATATATTGATTAATTCTTGTAGTTTAGAGTTGTTAACTGCGACTGAATTCAGCAGACTATCAAATCTCTCTATGAATAAATCATAACCTTCTATTGGGAATCCACGTTGTTCACTCATACTTCTCTATTTCGATCTTTTTAAGTCTGTTATTAGCGTTGGTAGATGAACCTAAAAACCCAGGAATTAAAAATCCTGTATGAACTAAAGGGAAAGCAATACTACTTAATAAACTCCTTTTTGAATAACTCAAATCAGTTTCATAAATATGAACTTTTTTTTTGCAGCAGGTTAAATTCAAGACACAAGTAGTTGTATATGGAAAAATTGATAGTTGGGAACCTTATAGAATACATCCATCTGGGACTGTTATTCCATGAGTTCTCTTTTACATCTTCTCTCAAGACAGTTTGGGATGCGTGTATTGAGTACAGAAAAGTTTCTTGTGTTTGAGGTTGGATAGGAACAAATAAATTAACGTTAAAGTCATCGCCAGATTTGTATAAATAGTACCTAATTAAGGATATATTAGTTGCTGAAGATTGGTGAGACAACAGCAATAATCTGTTCCTATTATCTGCGGGTGAAAGATAAAGACCTTCCTCATCTATACTCCATCCTGAATTATTGAATTTCCTCTCATTCTCTGGTAATGTGTGATTATTTGAGGTTGAAACTATTCCAAAATAATCATCACTTTTGTCGGGAGTAAATTCTAAAACGGTTGTTTCAGTTTGTAATGGTGGTTTTTCGACTGTGGTTGTTTGAGTTCCCGCTATCCCTTTTTCCAGGGCGAGCGCTATTCTTTTCACATAACTTGTAATTGTGTCAGGAGAAGTCTCTGTACCAGTGGGGATTTCAGGGTTTGTATTTGTTGGCATGATGACGTTATTCATGGGGTTTAAATCTACATTGAAAAGACTGAAAGTTTGTTGGGTTTATGTACTATCTTTTCTCCTCAAAGTTGAACATTAATTTTGCTGTTTTAACTGCTAGATATTTTCCAGGTAAGTATCTGGTACTATATCTATTAATATTTTTAACATAAGAACTGAAGAAATATCTAAAGCATTTTAATCTTTGCTTTTTTTTTAGGTTTAGGACTAGAATGGTTCAGTCTTTTTTCTAACTTGAATATAATAACTTTAGTTGAGTTTTTATTGAGGATTTTCCGGCTAATTTATCCTAGTCGGAGGGATGAAAACTGTTAGACTATTGGTGCTGACTTAACCTATTTGCTCTAAAAAGGTATTGTATCAGGGTCGGGTTCTTCATAAAGTGGCTCTTGAGGGATTTCTTCAGCTTCATAATATCCCTGTTGGTTGAAATAATCTATAAATTTCCTTTTTAAATAGTTGAGAAGTTTCTAGTTCCATTCGTTTATAATTGTCATAGTAACTGCTATTACCATAGTAAGCACAAATTGCGGCACCAAAGAAGACTTCTTGATATATACACCCATCCTCAAGAGTCTTTACTCTCATAATGCCGTGTTTGTTAAAGTTGGAAATTTTCCTTGTTGTATTCATTTCTCCTAGAGGTAATAATTTTATGGACATAACTAAAATTTTAGACGTTTTTTACCGTTCTCAAACTGTTAGTGAGTTCGACCCTTTCACTGCTAATAATCTTGCTTGTTTAGCAATGGCTTTGTCAACTAATGGAATTGGTGGTGCCATCCCTTCTCCACGACTTGAAGTAGAAATATATGAACGTTCTCTAGAATATGGTTGGAATATTTTTTCACCACAAGGTTTGAAACGAATCTGTGAAAGTTATGATGTTCCTGATGACCTAACAATGAATGGTTCTTTGGAGGATATTCGGAATGCGATTGATAATGATCAGGTTGTAATTATTCCTGGATTCTTTAGAGAGCTAGGTCACTCAGTAATTATTCATGCTTACGGATCTCACGGTTTTTTCGTCAATGACCCCTATGGTGAACTTGTTACTAATGTTGAGCATTTCCCCTGGTATTATAGGTTTAATTATGATGGGCGTAGGTATGGAGAACATTGTTTGTACGATCATAAATTAATTGCTGCAACTTGTGGTTCTTGGTGTTATTCACAAGCTCGTGCGGTACATCCTAATATATCTCTCTTTGAGGCAAACGCTGTTCGCAATTTAGTGCTACATAGGATAGGTTGAGCTTCTGTTTTATAAATCTAATAAAGCGATCGCTTTTTCTGCAGATTCTGCATCTATTTCTATATATTGTTTCAAAAGCTTTAAATCTTTATGCGACGCTATTTGTTAAATGAACGCTCAGAAATGATCGGTTATGTGGTCTCTTTTTCTGGAACCAAAGCTGATAAAAAGAAAAGAAAATCATCGGCTCCTAAGAGTAGTCTTTTTACCGGTTCTTTGATAGTTAGATTGATAGACGCCTCTGACCCCAAATATTACAGAGTCATATTGATTAGAGACCGTTATCACCGACCTTGTGGGCGGTTAAAATTGTTTCAATTCAGTCAGTAAATGTTTACCTATTAGTACCCGACGGGTTGACCCTGAACTGTCGGGTGCTGCTTTTTTGGTTCGGGCATTGATTAAGTAATTACAAATCTAAATCCTCGATCGCTTTAGATGTTGCTTCGGGATTTATCTCTATATATTGTTTCAAAGAGTTTAAATCTCTATGCCCCGTTACTTGCTGAATAATTGCTAAAGAGTAACCTGCTTCATGGAGTCTGGTTATTAAGCCACGCCTGGTAGAGTGAAGAGAAAATCCGCGACTCGTGAGATTAGCTTTTTTGACAGACTTCCGAAATCTACGGTCGTACACCGCTCTAGAAATCGGTTTCATAGCATCGTTTTTACTAGGAAACAAGAATACCGTCTTCTTGGGTGGTGAAAAGTTTTTTAATTCAGTTAGCAAGTCTTTGACTATTGGTACTTGACGGGTTTGTTTGGAACCGTCGGGTGCTGCTTTTCTCGTACGGGCTTTGGTCAAGAAGAAAGGTCAAGTGGCCAGGTTGAAAGTTTCAGCAGTTCTGGCTCTTCTATTGCCAAGATAGAACTTTATAACTGGAGTCGCACAACTGTGGCCAAGAAAAGATTAATCTCACGAGTTGGCCTCGAAGTGCAGGCTAAGTTTGAAGAGTACAAAGCCAAGTTAAATAGTCAGTCAAAAGGCCAAGAAAAAGAACAAACTGGAAAGTTTACCAACTTAGTCCACAGCCGGACAGTGGCCTTTGCTTTGAGGAGATTATTTCCTCTATTGAAATCTAATTGTGTTGATTAAAAAACTAATTTAATTTAATAGAGTAATCTTTCAGCAAGCTTATAATTAGGGTTTGTTGAAAAATGATTTTGGCAAGGGTCATTTCAGTTATCAGTTATCAGTTATCAGTTATCAGTACCTCCTACTGAAGTAGGCTTGAAATATTGAATTTTCTTTTTTTATCCCCTTGAAAGGGGAGGCTTTAGACCTTAAATTTTCGGCAAAAGAAAAGGTTGATTTAATTGTTCTGTTAGTTTGATCATCTCACTATCAAGGGTTAATAACTTAAATTTTTCTCTCTGACCTATTTGATTAGAATTAGCAGTAACTATTCCATTAGCTTCAGCAGACAAATATTTGCCATGAGCAGATAAAAAAGCTACATAATTATCAGATAGTTTTTCTATTTTAAACTTTTTACAAGAGCTAAATTTAGATTTGTTTAGGACTAAATTGTTGTTAGGTTCGGCACATAAAGAATACCCATCGTTAGTTGTCAAAAAAAACTCTGATTTACTATTTTCGCTAGGAATCTCAACAGCTTTTAATTTAATAGAAGGATTAAATTGTTTTCCATGTACAACTATTTTAGTATCTTTAACAGATACATAGAAATTTTCAAAAGTTGCAATTAAAAATATTCTAATTTTCTTGTCACTAAATAGAGTTTTATTTTCAACATCATTATTTTGACGACGTATTATACACTTAGGTTTATCTACAATAATCTGAAGCTGGCGTTCTGAACAAAAACACTCGAATGCTCTCTGAACTCCTGGCCAAAATGGGTCAAAATCATCTCCTATTAATACTCCTTCTTCGGTTAGCAAATCCCAATATTTGACAATATCTGAATAAACATTTTCAAAATCATGACCTGCATCTATATGGATAATATCCCCTTTAATTCCAATATTTTTTAAAATTATTGCAGCATTTACACTGGTTTGTGGTATCGGAATAATATTTTTTTCTAATCCTTTCCACATCACATTTGCTAAAAATTGGTAGTATAGTTGAGGATATCCAAACTTGAGCTGAAGAGATTGTTGAAAATTTTTCGGGTGTTTTGGTTTCCAATGTTCCGGACTACCCAAAAAAGTATCTATGGCAATTACTATTACTTCGGGATTAATTTTTTTAGCTATCTCTGCCATGTAAATCGTAGATTGTCCTTTCCATACTCCAACTTCAATAATTACTTTAGGCTTGACTTCAGATATAATTTCAGCAAACACTTTATGTCTACCATTCCAACCTTGCAAATCTTCTGGATATTGTTGAAAATCAAAACCATTGTAAGGGTTTTCTGGAAATATTTGAGAAATTAGGTGACTATAGTTAGCTGAAGTTTTAGTTAGGTTTGGTTTCATATTTTTAATTTTTAAATAGGTATAATTAGGGCTTGCTGAAAAAGTCTTATGAGTAAGGGTAGGAGACAGGAGACAGGAGACAGGAGGAATGGGGAATGAGCGAGAAGAAAGGAGTCAGAATTATCCCTTGATTTTTATGCCAATAGTTAACCCTTTCATGATCACTTTTTGGGATTTTTAGAAGGAAAACCTTGTACTTTTTCAAGACTTAAAAAAGCTCAAACCATGATTAATCTCAATACTTTGAGATTTAATCAGCAAGCCCTAATTAAATAGTTAAATAAATAGTTTTTTGATTAATTTGATAAAGTACAAAAATCAAGAATTTGTTAAACTATAACACTGAAATGATTAATCAATTATTTCACTAATTGATTCATCCAATTTGGGTACATCTCAATTTTTAAGAAAGCTAAAATTTTATCCCTTCTAGGAAAATATAAACTAGGAACTGGGAGTAGAAAAAGTATTTTTGCGAATATTTTGAGATGCACCCTCCAATTTTTCCAACTCTACCATCAAATCCAGTTATTGTAGGCTAAATAGCAAAATTATTATTTCTAGGCAATGAATCAATACTATGCCAAAGTGGCCAAAGGTTTAGAAAATATTGCTGCCCAAGAATTAGAAAGTTTGGGAGCTAAAAATGTCTCTCCAGAATTTACAGGGGTAAGTTTCACCGGAGATAAGACTTTACTTTATCGACTTAATCTTTGGGCAAGAACTATTTTTAGAGTATTAGTTCCTATTGCAGAAGTTAGATGTGTTAACCGAGATGTTTTATATAAGGAAGTAAAAAAAATTCCTTGGCAAAAGTATATATCTCCTAAAAATACATTGGCAGTTCACTGTACGGGAAGTAATGAGAAATTAAAGCATACTCATTATACTGCTCTGCAAATAAAGGATGCTATTACTGAGCAACAAATGGAAAAGTTTCGCTACAGATCGAATATTGATACTAAAAATCCTGAGATATTAATTAATGCTCATATTGAACACAAGAATTGTATCCTGAGTTTAGATAGTTCTGGTAGTAGTTTACATCAGCGTGGTTATCGGTTGGCAATGGGTTTTGCTCCTCTGAAAGAAACTTTAGCAGCAGCTTTATTGGAGATGGCAGAATATTCTCCAGATTTACCTTTTTTAGATCCTTTATGTGGTTCTGGAACTTTACCTTTGGAGGCGAGTTTAAAAGCATTAAATATTGCACCGGGATTGTTTAAAAATAAATTTGCTTTTATGAATTGGCGTGATTTTGATGAGTCTCTTTGGCAAGATTTATTAACAGAAGCTAAGAATAGTCAATTAACTGAATTAAAATCAATAATTGTGGGAAGTGACAAAAATTTGGAGGTGCTTTCTCAAGCTCGTGCTAATGCTAAAAAATGTGGTGTTGGAGATAAAATTAAGTTTATACAAACAGATTTATCTAATTTAGAACCTCCAGCAGAAAAAGGAATAATTATTTGTAATCCTCCTTATGGCGAGCGTTTAGGAGAAGTGGAAGAATTGGGTAAATTATATAAAATGTTGGGGGATATTTTTAAACAACGTTTTACTGGTTGGACTGCTTTTATTTTGACAGGAAGTAAAGAGTTATCTAAACAAGTGGGGTTAAGAACTTCTGGGAGAATTCCTCTTTATAATGGTCCGATCGCTTGTAAATTATTAAAGTATGAATTGTATTGAAGAAGGAGTCAGGAGACAGGAGACAGGAGACAGGAGATAGAAGGCAGAATACAGAGTTCAGAAGCAAAAAAAAGGTTAGAAGGGAGAAAGTTTAATTCATAAGTAATATCAAATCTGCTAGCTTCGGAGTGTTATAAGAAACCGGGTTTGTCGGAGGTAAATGTTATAAACTTTGGCTTGAAAATAAACCCGGTTTCTGGCGGTATTAGATACTGGAGTGTTATAAGAAACCGGGTTTGTAGGAGGTAAATATTATAAACTTTGGCTTGAAAACAAACCCGGTTTCTGGCGGTATTAGATACTACTGGATTTGATATAACTACCACAGGTAGAATAACTTTTTTGATAATTATTAGCCAGGAATGTATTAATTAAATATTGATTGAAAAAAGGGAAAAATGATAGATATAGCAATTTCTAAAGTTATGAAGTACATTGACAATCCCCCTAAATCCCCCTTAGAAAGGGGGACTTTGAAGGCTCCCCCCTTAGAAAGGGGGACTTTGAAGGCTCCCCCCTTAGAAAGGGGGACTTTGAAGGCTTCCCCCCCTTACAAAGGGGGGCAGGGGGGATATAAAACTGTACCTCATAGATTAAAGAAATGAATTATCAAAAAGATTGGCAAGTTAAAAATTTAGAAGCGATTAAACAAAGAATTTCTTGGCTCCACGAACAACCGGATGGAGTAATTTTTTCTCAACCTTCTGGCATACATTTTTTAACTATAAAAAAAATTCAATTCATCATTCAGTTAGTATTGGTAGAGCAAGTAACTTTAAAAATGAATTGGGTTCAATCTATACTTAATTTGAATATCCCAACATATTTAATTTTTCCTTACACTCAAGCAATGATGTTAGGTTTGCTGTGGAATAGTCAACCAAAAAAAGTTTATATCGCAGGTTTTGGTGGGGGTAGTATTGCTCAAGTTTTACATCACTATTTTCCAGACGTAACAATAGAATGTACAGAAGTAGATACTAATATCTTGGCAATTGCTCAGAAATTTTTCGGAGTAGAATTAAATCAAAGATTAAAGGTAAAAATTCAAGATGGTAGGGAATATTTAGAACAACAAAATCAGCAGACTAAGTACGACATTATTATGATCGATGTAGCTTTTGGTAATGGCTATATGTCTTATAATTTAGCGACTAAAGAATTTTATGAACTGTGCGATCGCCATTTATCAAAGTCTGGAGTTATAGTTGTCAATACATTAAAAAGTAATGGTTTTGAAGCGGAGTATGTGAAAACTATTCAAGCTGTTTTTCCATCTATTTATATCTGTCATACTAGCGGCAAAAATACTATTATTATTGGTACTCGTGGCAATCTAATTAACAAAGCAGAAATTCAAGAAAAAGCTAAATTTATTCAGGATTATTATCAGTTTTCATTTCCCTTGGTAGACAGGGCAAATGATATAAAAATTATTGAAGAATTACCAGGTTTAAATTTAGAAAATGTTTCAATTCTTCAGGATAATGTTTCGCCTGGTAATTATTTTGATTCTTGGTTATTTTAAGGAATAAGGAAGAAGGGAAATATCATAACTTTACAGTGCCCCATGCCGGCTTGATCCTCCGCTCTCACGACCTCCAGGAGCGCCTCTGCTAGATATACATGATGTGCAATTTTCTAGGGAATAATAAGCGCCTCTGGAGCTTGAGCAGAAAGTCTGGTTCTCAAAACTCCCTAAATCTCCTTGGTTAGAAAAAGTTGCACATGGCGTAGATATAAATATTAAACTTGCTACTGTTAGAGTCAGTAAAATCAACATTAGAATCGGTTGATAGTATCGCTTCATTGTTTCTGCTTACCTAAATAATTTTACTCCTGTCGGATAGTTTTTTTTGTAAAAAAATTAAAATGCTAGTGAAAATAAAAGCCATAATAGGTGCAATTGATGGCAACCAACCATTAAGGAACAAAAATACCGAGCAACAGATACCAACTAAAAGGATTATTCCTGCTGTTCCCATGATCGGTATCATGAGTTGGCGATTGCACCAGACGATTGTTCCACCAAAAGTCGCCCATCCCCATATCCATAGCCATTCAATTCCTTGTTGCCAATACCACAATAAGGGTTCTCCATCTTCTACTGCTCGCAGAATTTGGCTAACCATTTGAGCCTGAATTAAAAGGCCAGGTACTCTTGGACTTCCCAAGGGAGTAGACCAATAATCTTCTTGCCCCCTAGTAATTATTCCGATTAAAATAATACGATTTTGATATTTTTGAATATCTTTTGTCTTAACTTTATCTTGAATAACTTGATTTAAAGTAAGGCGTTCGGCAACATTTCCAGGTGAATTTTCAAGAGAACCACGAAAGTTACGATACTCAAGTAGAATTTGATGTCCTCCTGCATCAATATTTCCTTGATAAGGACCAGCATAACGTTCGAGTGGCTTGAAAACAACATCACGAATCTTGTAGAATTCTTTTTCAGTTAACTGTGCTTCTTCGCCTAAATAATGTAAAGCAAGCTGAAAGCTAATAGCATAATTTGCTTGACAGAAGTTTTCATATTCTTTTATTCCTATTTTTTTCTTCTCATCAGGATTTGGGTGAAAATCCATCTCAAACAGGTAGCGTCGGAGAACTCTATCTGGATCTAGAATAAAATCACTAAAGCCAATTCGTTTTTCTGAAACTTCTGGTGGAGGAGCTTCTTTGTTACCCTTCTCACCAGGAACTTTACAAACGGCAAAGAGGCGAGAGTCATTTATCAACCTTTTTGCTAGTTCATCTTCTGTAGCATTAAATGGGCGATAAATATCTAGGCCAATTGCTTTAGGATTATATTTATCTAGTTTCTGCAAAAGTTTTAAAATTGCTTCATCAGGCAAAGAAGCTCTATATGGTTTCTCCACTTTATCCCACTCTTCACGTTCCTCTGGGGTTACTTCAACAATTAGAATGCGATTGTCTGGCTCATTTGGTAGAAGACTGCCTCGAAGTTGTATTAGCTGATCAAAAACCCATAGATCAAAAGGTTGTAAAATACCAACAAATCCAATTATTATGCAAATTAAAGTTATAATAGAGCTTCTTATTGTAATAATTCTAAGAGCTTGAAACCATGTTTTAGAGACATTTATTGGAGGGGTGGGAGGTGGTTTTGGTTCTACTTTTTGAATAAATTTATGCTCATAATTCAGTAATTTTTCATTATCAGGAACATCTACCGTTGCTGCTTCAATAGAGGTATTTTTTGGAGGAGTTGCAGGTGGTTCTGGTTCTGGTTCTTGAATAAATTGCTGCTTGAAATTAAGCAATTCTTGATTACCAGGAACATACTTTATTGCTGCTTTAATAAGTTCTATTATTCGATTTTGTGCCTCAAGGTAATCAATCAAATTATACACAATTTGATTGTAATTTTCCCCACTAGAAATATTGTCAAGAGACAATTCCATTGCCTCTCGAAGCATGATTTTCAAATCTCCTTCAAGAGGAAAAGCACTTTGTATAGCTTCCCGCAATTGCTTATGTTGTTGACCTGTAAGTTTCATTACCAAATCTATTAATTTTATCTAATTGAGTCTTCAGAAGGAATAATTAACCCTACAACCAAACTATAAAAAATTAACGCTAAAGATCCATAAAGTGGTCGATAAAACTCCAAGGTAGAAAATGGACTTCCCAAGGCAAACACCCAGACAATAAAAGCAACTGTTGAGACAATAGTTTGAGTCATAGCAGGACGTTTCTTTCTTTCCCTTGTCTGCTTCAATGTCCAAACTGCAGTTAAAACTACTCCAATGATAAACGCAGTCCAAAGAACAGTATTAACTGGGACATCATCTCCTGCACTTTCAATTAAACCTGTTACAGCAACCCAGGCACCTACAATATCGCCTGGAATATACTTAATCACCCTATCGAAATAGCCATCAATACTTTTGTCTGAATGAGATTGATATTGTACCGTGACAATGCGACGACTCACAGAAACCTCCATGCTCAAAGGGATTGTGTTATTTAAAGATGTATTGTATTACTTAAGATAGGAGCTAATTTCCTGATAAATAGACCTAAATAAAATTCCTTCGCAAATTTTACCAAAAGACCCAGCTCTTTGAGCATGATGCAATGCAACGACTTCCCAATCTTCATTAAAGCAGGGAGAACCGCTTGAACCTCCGGATGTTCGACTCACGTACTGAATTAGTCCGATATTTTCATAGACTTCTCTAACTCCGTTGCTACTAATGGCAATTTTCATAGAGTCGCCCTCTGGATGTTGCAGGATATTAATTCCCATCCGTCTTTGTGGCAAAACATCTATATCCCAGGGTGCAGGTTTAATATCTGATACCTGCAAAATTTTCGGTTCAACTTGCAGTAATAAATAATCCAACTTATTCGTATGACTTGAACTTAGGATAGGAGTTTGAGAATCTAACTGAAAAGTGTATCCTTGAGTTTCATACCCTGATTCTGAACTATAACAGCCAAATTTCAGAATGAGATTATCAGTATTCAAGGTGGAATCTTTTTCCTCTTCTAAACAAAGGAGGTGATAGTTCGTCAGCACCAACTGATTCGATATTAAAACCCCAGTTCCTAGAATTCTGCCATCGGAAAGTTCAATTCGACAGACTGAAGAAGCTCGATCTACAGCACGCCTCAAAAAACCAACATCTAACAAATTTGGTTCTGGTTTGAATAAACTTTCAAGTTGGCGATCGCTCTTTAATTCTGACAAGTTAATGGGAGAACCAAATTCTCCATAATCTCTATTATAAGTGGGTTGAATTATAAATTCCTCAAGTCTGCGAATTATAGGTTGACAAAATTGCTGTAAATCTTCGTTATCTGGTGCCACCCTATATGCTGCACAGATAATATCTTCTAGTTTGTTTTTTGCCTGAGTCCATTCAATCAGATCGAATACTATCTTGTTATAATTTTGCCCAAGAGTAATAGTAGACAAATTCCATTCCAATTCTTCACTAACCATCATTTCCAAATCAGATGGGTTAGGATAGGCGCTGATGATTGCCTGACGCAGTTGCTTACGTTGTTTACCTGTTAGTTTCATAAGTATTTCTGTCCCATATCAACTTGACTTTGACTTTATTTTTAAGTAAATAATTAAGTAAGTGGCTATGAAAAATTCTCAGTATGTTTAAATAGGAGGTACTGATAATTGATAACTGAAATAACCTACTGAGAATATTGATAGTATTACTTATCAAAATACACTTTTAATTCTCTTTTTTAATTTATATCTATGGAATGTCCTATTAATTTAGATTGTTCTTTACTCAGTGATGAAGTTAAGTGCGTAAACTTAGGCTATTGTCGGGATTTAGCTGAACCTATGCCTTTACCCGGCCAATACATTGAGATTAATTTGGTAAGTCGTGATGGAAGTATCGAAAGATTTTCTTATTTAATGGTCCTTTTTCTGGGGCATCATATTCTGCGAGGAGATACGAAGAAAGAGTTAGAAGAATGTGGATGGTCTCCAGCATCTTCTTCAGAATATTTAGAGAGACATATAGATCGTAATGCTCCTTTTATTACTAACTCTTTTCAAAAGTACGGCGACCTTGATACTCTTTATTTTTCTGTTGATGCTCCTATAGATTCTAGGAAAAATTGTCTTGAAGTTATCAAAGATATACCATCATTAGGTTGGTATAAAGCTGTTCCTTTAAGACAAAATAAATCTCGTAAATAAAATAGTAAATAAAAAAAGTGGAATAAATGAGAATTTAACAAGACAGAAAAATATAATTTGATGGTTAACTAATCATTCAAAACTAATACTTACTCAGACTTATTAATTAGGGTTTGCTGATTAAATATAAAAGCATTGCATAGATAAAGGTTTTAGGATTTTTAGGTTCAAAAAAAGTGCGCCTGTTTCAATCTAAAACACTCAAAAAGTTAGTATTTTAGGCAAGAGTTGGGCAGAAAAATAAAGGGACAATTCTTAGGACTACCTTCTCTAAATTCCCATTTCTCCTGTGTCTTGACTCCTGACTCCTACCCCTACTAAAAGACTTTTTCAGCAAACCCTAATAATGAGAAATTAAATTACATAGAGGTTCTTATATTAATTTATTTGGTTCTATAAAAAGTCCCCATCTAAATCAAAAATTATAGATGTAGATGGGGTAGATTAAAATTACTTCTCTATCTTCACAGAAATAATTTTATCTCCCTGACGAATAGCATTTACAACATCCATATCTTCGGTTTTTCCAAAAGTTGTATGAACGCCATCTAAATGACGTTGAGGAGAGTGACAAATAAAGAATTGACTACCACCTGTATCGCGACCAGCATGAGCCATTGATAAAGTTCCAGCTAAATGTTTATTACTATTAATTTCACATTTAATTTTATAACCAGGACCGCCTGTACCCGTACCATTAGGGCAACCTCCTTGAATCATAAAATCAGGAATAACACGATGAAAATTCAAGCCATCATAAAATCCTTTTTCACTTAATTCGACAAAATTTTTCACAGTATTGGGAGCATCATTATCAAACAATTCTAAGTTGATTATTCCCTTGTCAGTTTCCATGATAGCTCGTGTCATTTTTTGAATTTCTCCTAAAGTTAATTTAAGCATTCAGCTATTAGCATTCAGCATTCAGCTTTTCAAGGTAATAACTTACTAAAGTTAGCAGCAGATAGCCTTTTTATTCATAACTTTTAATTCTCCTTGGAAACTAATTTATTGTTCCAAGATAATGAGTTAATAACTCATAGCTGAAAGCTAAAAGCTGATAGCTAATAGCTAGTTAGTTAGTGGCATTGTACGCCATTTGCCAAAAGTCTTTTTCTAGTCTAGCGACATTTAAAAAAGTAGCTTCGGCTTGATTTTGTACTGTTGTTGAGGCAGTTTTTAATACCTCATTAGCTTGTGCCTCTAGCAGTTTAACATAGTTTGTGAATTCTGGGTTTCCCCAACGATTTGCAAATTCATTATAAGGTAGTGGCATTTCTCCTGGTAATTGCCAACCTTGATTATAAGCTAGTTCAATTTCCCATAATGCAGTTGCTTGTACTGGGTATGGCATTTCAGTTAGCTGATTCATAAAATCGGAATATTCTGTACAAGTAGATTGTTTTTTAGTGTTCAAATCTAATTGTCTTTCTGTTGCTTTATCTTTAAACCAATTTAGTTCATCTTGGAGAGCATTTAGTCCGCTAAGAATTACATTAAAATGAGAAGTTGGAGCAGAAGTTAAAATTCTGCCTACCATCCGAGTAAATTCCACAACAAATAGATAATCTTGCAGCAACCAAGTGTTAAATTGTTGAGGTTGAATAGTACCTAATTTACATTCATTTAAAAATGGATGTACGGTTGCTGCTTGCCATTCTTGAGAGTATTTTTTTAAAAGTTCTTGACAGTTCATAAAAAGTTGACCAGTTTGATATAGAAGTTTCCTAATTGATGAAGTACATAGAAATATGCAAGAGTATTTTGATAATGGGTTACGAACAAATAATATCAAATCCGGTTGAATAGTTATTGTATAGTTGGGAGTAGGGGAGTAGGGGATAGGGGAGTAGGGGAGATTGAATACTGAAGTAATTATAGAATTATCAACATATACTATATAACCGGATTCTAT
>NZ_JAAHHT010000151.1 GCF_010672085.1 Okeania sp. SIO3I5 | reverse complement strand
CCCTCCCCCCCCTCCTCCCCCTCCTCCCCATCCTCCCCATCCTCCCCATCCCCCCCCTCCTCCCCATCCTCCCCCTCCTCCCCATCCTCCCCACCCTCCCACAAGGGTTTCAAGAGTTCCTTATAAGGGATAGCTTTTCAAGGGGGGTTAGGGGGGATCTTCAGCGGTGTACCTCACTAACCTGGGAAATGCTATAATACGCTATCCCTAGAGGGCGAATACTAAATAAGGCGTCTGTGCGTAAGTCCTGAAAAAATCAAATCAATTATCCCACAGAAATAATCAATTCTTTCTCCCTGCTCCCTGCTCCCTGCTCCCTCTTTTCTGGAGATGTCTAATGTAGGGCTTGCTGATTAAATCTCAAAGTAATGAAACAGCAAGGAGAAGATGATAGTCACAAGTACGATGAAATTATTAATAGGACTTACGGAAAGAAACCCGGTTTCTACGATAAATTGTTGTTTTTGACAATAAACATCTACGAGAAACCGGGTTTCTGGGTTCGCATGGCTTTAGTGCTGATTAATTAACAACATAGAGGAGGTAGTCATAAAAATCCTCCCTTAATTTTTCTGCTCTAGTCAACCCAAAATGCCAAATTTTTGAACCTCAAAAACCTAAAATTTTCCACTTTTTAATGGCATAAAAAGCTAATTTTTTGTGCAACAAAGTCATTGTTAAACTAAACTTTTGACCAAAATTTTTAACTATTTTTCAAACATCTAATTGCCTCCAATAAACCTCTGGCTTTATTAATAGTTTCCTCATACTCTGTTTCCGGTACAGAATCTGCAACTAAACCAGCTCCCGCTTGCACAGTTACAGTGTGCTTACCATCACCTTTCGGTCTCACAACCATAGTTCTGATAGTAATAGCACTATTCAACTGCCCCTCAAAATCATAATATCCATAAACCCCAGAATAAACCCCCCGCCGACAAGGTTCCAATTCATTAATTATTTCCATCGCTCTAATTTTCGGCGCACCACTGACAGTTCCCGCAGGAAAACAAGCCTTCAATAAATCCCAAGCAGTTCGATCACTCGCCAATTCTCCTACCACATTACTCACAATGTGCATCACATGAGAATAACGTTCAATTACCATTAACTGATCGACTTTTACCGTTCCCACTTGACAAACCCGCCCCAAATCATTCCTACCTAGATCGACTAACATAATATGTTCTGCTCTTTCCTTCGGATCTTGCAACAATTCCTCAGCTAAAGCATTATCTTCTGCGTAAGTTTTGCCACGGCGACGAGTACCAGCAATAGGTCTCACAGTTGCCAGACGTTTACCATCTGGTGTATTTTCTGCCTTCACCATCACTTCCGGACTCGAACCAATAATTTGCCAATCACCAAAATTAAAATATGCCATGTATGGGGAAGGGTTTATTAGTCGCAGGGAACGGTAAAGATTAAAAGGTTCTCCTGTATATTCAGTGGAGAGTTGTTGAGAAATAACTACTTGAAAAATGTCTCCTGCTTTGATGTAGTCTTTGGCTTTCTCAACGTTGGCACAAAATTCTGCATGAGGTGTCTTGCTGCTGTATATATCTGTAACTTCTTTGTCTTTTTCTCCTGGAGGTTGCCATTCTAGCAAAGTATTTTGTTGCAATCTCCGCGATTGCAATTTATCTACTAACTGAGAAACGCGATCGCAAGTTTGTTGATAAACTCCCTCTAAATATACCTCTGGAGAACGTAAGTCAGCATAAGCGATCGCCCAAATCTTCCGCTTCACCTGATCAAAAACCAATAAATTATCCACCTGCATCCACAAACCATCAGGCAAATCATTTTCAGTAGCGGGATAAACTGCAACGCGAGGTTCGATCCAGCGAATCAACTCATAACCCCAGAAACCAAATAACCCCCCAATACCAGGAGGCAATTGAGGTAATTTTACAGGTTGATAGGGTTGGAGACAATTATCCAGAACATCAAAAGGGTTGCCCTCAAAAGTTTTAACTCTGCCATCCCGGTAAATTTGGGTAGTGCGAGCGCCTCTTGCTTCCAATATCCACAATGGATCGCAACCCAGAAAACTATAACGTCCGATTTTCTCCCCACCTTCAACTGACTCTAGTAAAAAACTGTAGGGGCGATCGGCACAAACGCGATACCAAGCAGAAACAGGAGTATCGAGATCTGCCACCCATTCTTGGTAGACAGGGACAAAATTACCTTGTTTTGCTAATTGGGAAAATTGGGAGAAGTCTGGAAAGATCATAAATTTTGAAATTGGTATGAAATTAGGGATTTAGGAACCAATACTTATATAGCTGAAGTCAGATAGGGGAGCCATCGGATTGGCGACGTACAGTCAGAACTAAGAACTCAGAAGTTAAATTTTGGCTGTAACTATATCAGGACTTACGCACGTGAACCCAGAAACCCGGTTTCTCGTAGACATCTATTGCTCAAAACAACGATTTATCGTAGAAACCGGGTTTCTTTGCGTAAGTCCTATATATTTTAGAGTAGTAGGAATGTCTGGCGTTGCTGATGCGTGGGTATGATTTGTATTTTTTGATAATTGCTAAATTATTTAATAACAATTATTTCAGATTGTTCAATTTTTATTTTCATACCTTGATTCAGCAATGCCGAATGTCTTAATAGTAATGGCGACTACTATATATCAGGACTTACGCAGTACCGCTATATATGGGGTATAGTTTGGTCAATATTCCCGATGTTTACACTATCATTAGTGCCGTTGCGTAAGTCCTGATATATATTAGACCTCTCCAGAAAAGAGGGAACAGGGAACACTTAACTGGGAACAGGGAACAGGGAGATATAATTGATAATTTATGGATAGTAATTGATTTTATTTTTAATTTTCGGAGATGTCTATTACAGATTGTAACTATTTTATTGTCGAGCAACTTTTTGATCTGAGATTTTTTCTAAATTCCTAATGCTAAATTCCTAATTCTAAATTCTAAATTCTAAATTCTAAATTAAAACCTCAGCTTTAGATGAAATATCCGAAAGCCGAGGTGTTAATCATCAAACTGATAGAAAATGCAAAAAATATTGCCAGTCTTAAAAGCCTATATTATTTACGGCTCATTCTATCCCATTTTTTTACTTATAGATTAGATCCGATCCTATGCGTCATAGGTGTTTTTACCAGTAAACTTTACGGTAGCTGGATCTGGGTTACTGCCAATATTACGGTCAATCTTACCTACAAAAGGACGGCCTTCATTTACCTTCTCAGGGAAAACACCATCTTTTGGATGTAAGTATTCGTTAGAACCATCGGGGAAAACCCGATAAATTTTGAAGTTATCAATTTTAGGCTTAAATTTAGTCCGTAGTTGAGTTCCTAGGGCCAAGCATTGCTCTTTGCGGGCTAAATACAGTAGGTTTTCACCTTGATTCATAATAGCTGCGCCGCCTGTAGGCATTTCAAACACCTGTTCTTTAGAGCTAGTCCAAGTAATAGCATACTTTTCTTCAACTTCGGCCTTGGTGAGCAGGCCACCAGTGCTGCCACCAAAAATTGGAGGTTGTCCTGTTAATTCGTCTGACATAGATTTCTTATATGAACCTTTTTATGGGATCGTATCACCAGGGTTACTCAAGTTTAAAAAATTGTAAGGTTCTGTTACAATCAGAATTCAGGAGTCAGAATTCAGGAGTCAGGAGTCAGGAGTCAGGAGTCAGGAGAAGTGGGAATTATAGAGGAGGTAGGAGTCAGAATTGTCCCTGCAAATTTCCCCCCAACTCTTGCCCAAAATCTTCAATAATGAATAATGAATAGTTAATAATTACCTCTCCTTGAAACTGATAGGATTGACTAATCATAAAAATTTTTATTTATTATCCCCTCTCTTGGTCGATTGGATATGCCGAGGAGACCTCGGCATCCCTCGACCGCTATCCAAGGGGAGGCTTTAAACCAAAATTTTTCGGCAACATAAATGAACATTTTAGACCAAAAAGCTTGCACTTTTTTCGACAAAAAAAAGCCTTCAGCCTTTATTTGTCTATATTTTGAGGATTAATTAGCAAGCCATAACTACCTCTTGGTTGTCAAATCAATTCAAAATTCTTGCATTATTAATTCGCTCATTATAACCTCTGCCTGTTTGCGCAGGATTCCCCTATTGAAATTAAGTTAAAACCAAAATTTTTGAACTTTTAATGCGTAAATTTTGAATTCAACAAATGGTTATTTCGCAATTTTTTTCAGCGGGAAGTTTCGCTAAATTCTTAATTCTGAATTCTGAATTCTAATGACTATTACCAACAATTGGAATAGTAAAAAGAAAATATTTTTGATTTTTTCGCTCTGGAGAAAAACGAGGCTTGAATTCTTAATTAAACAATTATTGAAATTAAGTTAGAACCAAAATTTTCTAACTTTTAACGTAAATTTTGAATTCAACAAATGGTCATTTAGCAATTTTTTTCAGCGGGAAGTTTCGCTAAATTCTTAATTCTGAATTCTAATGACTATTACCAACAATTGGAATAGTAAAAAGAAAATATTTTTGATTTTTTCGCTCTGGAGAAAAACGAGGCTTGAATTCTTAATTAAACAATTATTGAAATTAAGTTAGAACCAAAATTTTCTAACTTTTAACGTAAATTTTGAATTCAACAAATGGTCATTTAGCAATTTTTTTTCAGTGGGAAGTTTCGCTAAATTCTCAATTCTCAATTCTCAATTCTCAATTCTCATAGACATCTCCAAAAATTAAAAATGAAATCAATTCAAGACATGAAATCAACAATTTAATTCCCTATTCCCTATTCCCTATTCCCTATTCCCTGACTTCTGCAAGAAGTCTAATGACTATTACCAACAATTGGAATAGTAAAATGAAACTGACTACCCCGATCTTTACCCGCCGACTCAGCCCAAATTTTACCCCCTAAACGACTAATAATCTGACGACAAATAGCTAAACCCAAACCAGTACCACCAACACTTCGTCGTAAAGCACCTTCTTCTTGATAAAAACGATCAAATACAGCCTCTAGGCGATTAGGTTCAATCCCACGGCCAGTATCAGAAATAGTAACCTTCAACATATTCTCACTATTAGAAGTTGCTCTAATTATTACCCTTCCTTCAGCCTGAGTAAACTTACAAGCATTGTCCAAAAGCTTTGACAAGACCTCTACCAGCCACTCCCCATCGGCCAAAACTAAAGGTAGTTCTGCCGATACCAGGGTAGTAATATTCGGTAACTCCTGTTCTAATTTGTGGGCACGAATACTACTCAGAGCTAAATCAACACATTCCAGTAAAGGTAGATATTCTACATTCCATTGAACTCGACCACTTTCTAAATGAGACAATGTTAAGAAATCTTGCACAAGATTTCGCATTCTATTTGCATCTGCCAATGCAGTTTCTAGCATTACTTGACGTAACTCTTCCGGCATATCTGGTTCTTGACTCAAACTTTCCAGGCAAACTTGGATAGTAGATAAAGGAGTTCGTAACTCATGGCCAGTAATAGCAATTAAATTACTACGAGTCCGATCAAGAGCCTCTAATTGTTGATTTAATTCTTCTAGATGAGTATAAGTTTCTGCCTGAATCAAAGTCATACTTAACTGAGTAGCGATCGCTTCTACTAAATCTATTTGTTCTTCAGACCAGTTATGGAGACATGACCCACAGTTATGTAATTCTACCATACCTAATAGTCGCCCCTGATACAGTAGAGGTATCATCAACCAGCTCGAAATCTCCCATTGAGATATTAAGTCTTCCAGACAATTTTTCTCCTGAGACTTCTCAGTAACTGAAGTTTCTGACACCAAATACTCAGATAGCAAACTTGTATCCTCTATATAAACTCGCCCTTGAGTTTGAACAACTTTCTGAAATAGAGAATTCTCTTTTAGAGGCCATACCTGATTTAGCAAAGATTTTACCGATAGACCCAAATACTCGTGAGTAATAGTTGCTATTGTATCCGCAGGGCGACACTGATAAATTAAACATCGGCTGGCCAAAAGTGCTTCGCCCAGTTCTTGCACTGCCACTTTGATAATCTCATCTGGATCTAGCGATCGCCTCATAACAGAAGAGATAATATTAATCAAGCGGTGTTTTTTTTCCTGAGCCGCGATTGAGCGATAAGCTTTAATTAACTTATATTGACTTACTTGTAAATAAGTCACCAAACGTTCGGCAAAAGGATCATTAAAGTTATTATTTTCAACTACTGCTGAAGCTTTCTGGAAATTAGTACGATTATAACTAGATTTACTTTGAGCAGATTTTTTTCGCTTCCTTAGATCCAAATTAATGCCATAAATTTCTCTAGCTCTTTGAACTTTTTCCTTTAACTCAGGCCTATATTTAAGGATTCGAGCAAGTAATAATGTGGCAGATTGGAGACATACCTGACGGTCAAAAGTCCAAATACCTTCAAACTGACGTGCTTGATCCATTCCACTAAACTGAGATGTTTCATCAACTAGGCCAGAATTATCACACTCATTGCAAATCAAACAACTTGAATACTCTTGACCAAGCACCAATAAATTCCATTCCTTGCTTAAAGCATCTTTAGCATTAAAAGCTACTGTTTCGTGATACTCAGAAGCATTTTTAAACTCCGTTTCTGATGCAGCTAATACATATACTTGGGATGTTAGGTTCGCAATTCGTCGATAACGGTGAGCTTCCTGACGATAAAAACGCTCTTTCTGAAAAGTTGCTATTACCAGAGGTTTATCTAAGCTTGCTAAAACCTGGTCTTCCATTGCATGAGAAAGAGCAGTCAGGGATGACTTAAAGTAAATTTGTGGTTTTATCTGCGGAACCTCTAGCACCAGTTCTGCCAATACGGATTTAGGAATGGTCATCTGGCGGTTGATTTTTCACCTATTGGATCAATAACATCAAATATACATTGTTGATTTGACATTCTCACTAAGCTTTTAGAGCAGTTATTCCTACTAAGTTTTTAACCTCTGAGTAGCTTACACTTCATTAAAAGTTGCTATTATTTGGGATAGTTTTATACCAAATTCAAAAAGTAAGGCTACTTACTTTACCTCCTGACTACTGACTACTCCAAACCTAAGTAGCTCAAGCTTATAAAATTGGTATTACACTTTCTCCACATTCATTTTTAGTCTCTGTTTCGCTTTTCGACTGTCGCCAACATGAAACGATCCGCGACATGAAACACGACACAAAAATATTGGCTCCTCTATAAGAAACAGATCCTCACCAGGAGGTATGCCTAAGGACTAACTATCTAAAAAACTTATTGTTATTAATTTTACCTGTAGTTATTAACACTTTTACATAAATTAACGAAAATTAATTCTATTTCACATCAACTCTATAAATAGTTGACTTCAGAAATTCAACAATGTTTGTCCACAAGGTGGAAATAAAATATCCTACTACATCCCGCTGGTTTCCTTGTGGAATACTGCGCGATTCGTTTACCTTACGTTTCCGAGCGCGACATGAAAAACGAGAGATAAGTCTGAAAAAAGCTTTAAGTTCCTGGTTTATTGCAGTTGCTTTCTGAGATTTATAGCACTCGAAGCAAAGGGCGTGGACATTAATCATAGCTCAGACAAGCGTCAACGATAACTTACGACTTCTGATTTGTGATTTGTGACTTCTGACTTGCACATAGCGCCATACTCTCTAATGGTATTACCAAATAATTAATAATTATTAATTAGGGTTTGCTGAATAAGTATTTTGGTAGGGGGAGGAGTCAGGAGTCAGAAGTCAGAAGTCAGGATAAATAGGGAATTTAGAGGAGGTAGTCGGAATAATTTTACCTTGATTTTTTGGCCTTTGTCAGCCTAAAATACTAGCTTTATGCAGCTCTTTCCACCAAAAAGTTAGCACTTTTTTTGATCTAAAAAGGCTAAAACCTTTATATGTCAATGCTTTGAAAATTAATCAGCAAGCCCTAATTATTCACGTTAAAAGCCTCCCCTTTGAACGGGAAAAAAGAGACAGAAATTTTTTTCTTTGATCCTCAATTCTCTCTCTTTTAGGCAGAGGTAATTATTAATTGTTAATTGCTGAAAATAGGTAGAAAAAAACCTACTATTAGTAATTAGTTTTTACAACAAACCAATAGCAAGTTTTTGACATTTTATTAATTTTATATAGCAATCCTAAATAGGTTGCGGGTAATCAAACAGTAGATAAAAAAGCCGAAATTCCCATCTTTTCCCAATTAAGTATTCCCTTTTCCCGAAAAGCGGTAAGATTTTTATACACAAATATATTAGAGGATTGCTATAGTGTTTTATTATTTCCTTGTTTCATCTTGAGTTTCACCAGTTGAACCAAGCTCAGAATTGTAAATAGCATCCAATTGTTCGCGAGCTTCTTGTACATTAATAGATCGCATCACCAACAAAGGTTCATCAATAAAATTCCCAGATTCATCTAAAAGTTCTGGATGTGGAATTCTACCAGACTTAGAATAGGAGTCACGATCAGATAACCCTTGTCGATTTGAGGGTAAAGATTGAGACTCAAGTCCCACAGTTAAGAGACTACGGATTAAATTACGAACAGCCAAAACAGCAATAGTAGTAAAGGCTAGGATATAAAGCAGATGTAACATAGATATCTCCTCAAGGCTAAATCGCCCAGCAAATTTTAAAAAAAATTAAACAGTTTTTCTGGTTTTATCACTTTGACTTTGGATAAGTTTTATAAGTAGATATTGTCTTATTTCGATATGTCATCATCATTTCCAGAAGAAACAGTGTTGTCACTATAAATTAACAATTATCAACTTCAAAACTCTTTCCTACAACCAAGTCAACCCAACATATTTCTTAATTCAGGATATGAGTCTAGGTTGAGACTAAACTTGATTGTGATTAATCATTCTATCTAGGTTGCTCTTTGCGAAACCGCATCGTAACTTGCCAACATTCGGTTAGTAGATGGTGCCAAGGCATAAGCACTGTAGTTTCTACCCCAACTTGACCTCCAGTTGCTTGAAAAAGAGCTTTTGCTGTATTCACTTCCTGTTGAGCTTGCTTCACCCTATTGAGTAAGTCGAATTGCTCACTCTTATTTAGAAAGGGAATTTCTTCTCTCTCCAGTAACTGACGGGAGCGCTCAAACCAATACCCGAAATCCTCTAACAAGGGTTGCAGTACCGCTTTAAGTAAGTCTGGTTCTGGCAGTTTGGGGTTTAGCATTTTTCTAAATTAGTTTCTTATTGTAGCTTAATCTTAACACTCTTTACACTTTTTAATATTTTGCTTAAAAATTTAAAAAAAGTTTGAACACGAGCTATTGAGATTTGAAAACAAGACCAATCAGGATTTCACAGCCAAAATTAGTTACCTTCTATAATTATGTTCTCAATAAAACCTTATTCATTTATACATACTTAAGGTACAAAAAATGATATGGCTCACAATAATTTTTGTGACTTTTAATAAAAAAAAAATGGGTTTCAAACTTTGCCCATAGAGGGGCGACTTTTGTTATAATGGAGTGGGTTCAAATTTATACCAAGCGCCTGTATGTCGATATACCGTAGAAATGTGAAACCGAGTTTAGGCCACTGAGAGGAAAAGATCGAAGGGTAATGGAAAGTCCATCCTAGAGACAATAAGCATACTTCCAGAATTAACTAAGTCGGATAGGGAAACCTTCGGATTAGTAACGTACAAAAGTTGTTCTTGTCACGGGGACTTTGAGCAACTATCCAAAAATATTTCGCTTCAAGAAGCGGGGGTTTAAACCCAATTATTTTGATCAAAATAATAAATATCCTTATTTGAGCCTAATTTTTTTACCATAAACTATATCGCAATATAAAAATCTCAGGCCATAGTAAAAAAACTTGAAAATAGATGGAAAGCCTTATGTAGTTAGGATCAAGTAATTTTTAGGCTGTTGAGGCATTTCCTTTACCTCTTTGAGATTTGAAAAGTTTCTATATAGCGATCGCCATTACTAACATGGATATTATCGCGACTCTCAAATTTAGTCACAGCAATAATCCAACTCCTAACTTTTAAATTTTAAATTTTAAATTTTAAATTTTGAATTCTACTTTCTTCCCCTATCTGAAATTCCTGATCACCTTAAAGTTAAAATCTATCCTTTTTTCCTCGCAGACGGGCAAAAGTTTGTACCGGATCTTGACTTTGAACTGCTAAATTCATACTAGGTTGATCCCAACGCAAAAAAGGATTTGTACGTTTTTCTACACCAATCATTGATGGTACAGTTGCTTCATTGCGACTGCGCGCTTCCTTAACCTCAGCAAAACGAGATTTTAAATCAGCATTTTGCTCGTCAACAGTTATAGCAAACTGTAAATTTTTTAAAGTGTATTCATGGGCACACCATATTCGTGTATTGTCAGCTAAATTACGTAACTTACTCAAAGACTCTACCATTTGAGCTGGTGTACCTTCAAATAAACGACCACAACCACCAGCAAACAAAGTATCACCACAAAATAACTCGCCTGTTTCCCCAGTAACTACAGGAGGAAAATAATAAGCAATATGGCCACTTGTATGACCAGGAACAAACAAAACTTCTCCCACTCGCTGGCCAAACTGGACGCGATCGCCTTCCTGTAAAAATACCTGTTGTCCAGGAATTCTACCTCGGTCCTCAATTCCACCATAAACTTTCAATTTGGGAAACTTTCTGATTAACTGTTGATTAGCACCTACATGGTCAGAGTGATGGTGAGTGTTAAAAATGGCCACTAATTCAGCTCCCAATAATTCCAGTTTCTCTTGTACTGGCCTTACTTCGGCAGGATCGACTACAGCTCCAATATTTTGATTTGGGTCATGTAGTAAGAAGATATAGTTGTCTGAAAGTGCTGGTAGTCTATAAATCTTCATAAAAGCTCAATTAATACTTCATCTACAAAATATTTTCATCTCAACAATGCAAGTATAAACATTTTGGCTGCGGGACTCGCAGTGGCAGTACCAGTCGCTCATGGGGGAGGCCCCCTTTGGTGGCGCTGGCAAGTCTTTAGGAGCGACTGTAAGACCTGAAGAGATTACTCGGAGGGCGGGTGCTATGAGGCAGAAATCCCCTAACAGCAATGCTAGGGAATCCCGCGCTCTCTCGGGAGGATGTCAATCAGGAATATTTACCATCTTAACTATTAGATTAACGTAGTGGACTGTTTCATCTTAAATGGTGCAATAGGCTTTTTTCTCCCTTACCACCTTGTCTTCCTTGTCCTCCTTGTCTTCCTTGTCTTCCCACAACCTAAAATAATCATGCACAGTTTTAGCTGAAACATTCCAGTAGTATACTGACACACCTTAAATGATGCAATAGATGTAGGTTGGGTTGAGGGACGTTAGCGTAGCTTATCCGCAGGATAAACCCAACAACAATCTTCCTCTCCTGAGCTATCCATTACCCACATAATTATTTACAATCTTGAAAGTCTTATTGGTTAATGGTTTCGATCTTTAATAACAGGAGATAACTTGACTTTTACGAGTATCTATGCTGCCTAATCCCTGCTCTTTGAGAAATGTTAAGAAAGATGTGGGTAAAGCATAGTCGGTTGTGCATCAATAAAGTGTGGGAAACGCCCTAGTCGGACTGGCCAATATAATCTAAAAGCACTGATATATCTTGATTTTGCGTATTTTTATAGCGAAAAAAGTGCAAATTTTTCAGCCTTTAAGACTAAAAAGTTAGGATGGGTGGTAGACACTTCCTAAAAAGATACAGGTACAATTATTCCTCCTACTTTCCACACGAACCACACTTCCTTGACGCACTACCGCATAGTCCTCCTGAGAGGGGTTAGGGGTGAGTCCCCTACTCCCCTACTCCCTTTCGCCTCTAGTTAGACAATATAGCAATTCCCATACTGGATCAGGTACAAAATTTATTTGTTTTAGGGAATACTTAACAAGGAATAGATATATAGAATAGAAATAAAGAAAAGATAGGTATACCTCATTAGTCTAGGAAACGCTATATGTATAATTAAAATGATTTTTCAAAAATCAGAAAAATACAAAAAACTCTGAATTTATTATCTCTGTTCCCGCTATTTCAGGATATTTTCTGTATAACAACACTCAGGACTGCTAAATTATTGATTTTATAGTATTTTTATAGGTGTATTATTATATACATATATAATCCTCAATCAACAAATTATAGATAGTAGATAAGAATTTATGTTATGGAGTGAGCAACAACAACCAAAGGTGACAATCAATCAAATGGTAAACCGAATTATGACATCAAATAAACTTAATCGTCGAGAACATCTACAACTGACTTCTTCGATTTTATCTGGTAAAAACATAACAGATGAAGAACGACACCAAATTAATCAGATATTTGACTTGATTAAAATGGGTAAAATTAATTTGATTTATGATAATTAATAAGCGTGAATAGGTAGAGATATGCATTTATTTAAAATAAGAGCTATAAATTTTATTTTGCTATTAAAATACACAATATATAGCAATCTTATTTGATCTGCGAAGGTAGGAATTGTTGGAAATTTTCTGTGAAATGAGAATGATATAAGGAATTTTGGTGACAGATATTGGAAATAAAAAGGTATGCAAAAAAAGGCGAAAAGATTTGGGTAATTCAAGATAATCTGTTTGATAGATTTAATCTTAAATGTATTGATTTTGAACTTACGATTTAATCTAATCGGAGTAAATCAATATAGCAATCCTATTTGATTTGTCTATAAAAATCTTACCGCTTTTCGGGAATAGGCAATAGGCAATAGGCAATAGGTAAGAGTTTCAGAATTTATTTCTAATTTTGAAATTGTTACAACCTATTTAGGATTGCTATATATGCTTAAGTCCTATTTTCGGGAATGGGGAATAGGCAATAGGCAATAGGTAAGAGTTTCAGAATTTATTTCTAATTTTGAAATTGTTACAACCTATTTAGGATTGCTATATATGCTTAAGTCCTAAGTTAATAGCGATCGCTATAGTATATTTATGGAAGTTCTGAATAAATATGAAACTAAGGAACACGAATAACTCAAGTATATAAATATAAATACTTAGTGCCGTTATATTAGTAAGTATTATTTAGAATATAAAAGATTGTTCTTTGTCTCATCTTTACTGTTTAACTAGGTTAGTATTGATTATATTGATGGTTAAATTGAAAAAGTATTAAATATATTCACTTTGGTAATTAATATAACAATCAATCTATAGGGGTAGTTTTCCCCTGCCTAGATATACTGGGATAACCCTTCCTTGCTTGTCTCTATAAATTTTATCCTAGGAATTGACCAACACCAAAATATTTGAATAGATTTAGATCGCTTAATAGCTATGAGAGTTTTTCGATTAACCTAGAATTTGGAGGATTTCAGATTTGGTAAAAATTTCCATAATAGCTAGCGACTTATCTAGCAGTGGAGCAGGTAGATGGGGAGGAGCAGTCCGTCCTTTTTTATTATCTCAAGCTCTAAAAAAGATTGGATGTGATGTAGAAATATTAGGTTTTGTTGATGCAAATTCTCCCACAAATATTAGTCATAAAGAAACATCTATTATTCCTATATACAGCAATAAATATTATCCTGGATTTCTACTTTCTGCTAAAGAACTGTTAGACAAAATTAGTGGGGATATTATTTATGCTTATAAACTTAAACCAAGTAGCCTTGGTTTAGCTCTAATCAAAAAAATGCAAACCAGTAGGCAAGTATTTTTAGATATTGATGATTGGGAGTTAAGCTGGCATGGAGGAGATAATTGGAAATATCATCCCAGTATTAAACAATTAGCTAGAGATATTTTAAAGCCAGAAGGAGCTTTAAGACAACCAGACCATCCCTTTTATTTAAAATGGATCGAAAGTTTGGTCTCAAAAGCAGATAAGGTGACTTTACACAATCAATTTCTCAAAAAACGTTTTGGTGGTCTATATTTGCCAAATGGTAAAGACACTACTTTATTTGACCCAAATAAATACGATCCAGAGGTAAGTAGAATTCGTTATGGCTTGAGCGATTATAGAATATTAATGTTTCCAGGAGCGCCCCGGCCTTATAAAGGAGTGGAAGATGTTTTAATAGCCCTGGAAAATCTAAATCAGTCAGATTTAAGATTGGTAATTGTGGGTGGTAGTCCTTATGATGATTATGACCGTCAATTAAAAGAAAAATGGGGACGTTGGATAATTTCAATGCCTAAATACTCACCTACAGTTATGCCAGAAATTGTAGCTGCTGCTCATATAATAGTAGTTCCTCAAAGAGATACCCCGGAAGCTAAGGCACAATTTCCATTAAAATTAACCGATGGCATGGCAATGGCCAAACCAATTATAGCAACAAAAGTGGGGGATATTCCAGAAATTGTAGCTGATACTGGTTATTTGGTTGAACCTAGTTCTCCCCAACAAATAGCAGCACAAATTGAATTAATATTTAATGATTTAACAGGAGCAAATGCTAAAGGTATTAATGCTAGAGAAAGGTGTATTAAATATTATAGCATTGATGCTATGGCAAATATTTTGTCAGGATTAATCTTGAATTAATATTTAATGATTTAACAGGAGCAAAAGTAAAAAGTATTAATGCTAGAGAAAGATGTATTAAATATTATAGCATTGATGCTATAGCAAATATTTTGTCAAGATTAATCGTAATTTAGTAAGTAGGGCTTGCTGATTAAATCTGAAAGTGTTTAAAGATTAAGGTATTGACGTTTTTAAATCTGGAAAAAGTGCGCTTGTTTGAGTTAAAAAGCCTCAAAAAGTTAGTATTAACAACAAGAGTTGGGCAGAGAAATTGAGGAAAAATTCAAACTCCTACTACCTTTAAATTCCCATTTCTCCTGACTTCCCCTCCTGGGAGGGGTTAGGGGTGGGTTGACTACTGACTACTACAAAGATCAAAAAGACTTTTTCAGCAAACCCTAAGTAAATATTAAAAGTATTAATAATTCAGAAAATCTAATTTAGAGACAAGGAAAATATCAATGTCTGGAAAAGAATTTATTTTAAAATTTATTCTTCGTAAGCCTTTTAATGTTCAAATTATTGGAAATATTATATTAGGTTTTGCTAGTGGATTATTTAATGGAGTTAATACAGCTCTAATAGTACCTATACTACTGCAAATTTCGGGGCAAGAAATTGAGCTGAAAGGTTCTCCACCCATAATTAAATTTTTACTATCCCCTTTTGAAGGAGTTCCGGAAAAGTATCGCCTTGGGGTAATGCTTTTAGCAGTTATATTAACTATTTTTCTGAAAAATTTAACTACATATTTAAGGAGTTTGTTGACAGTAGCTTTTAATCGTAGTCTGACAAATACTATTAAATCGGAAATGTTTCAAACATTAATGGATAGCGATTTAGATTTCTTTACGAAAGTAAAAGTAGGAGATTTAACGAAACGTTTAGGCTCGGATACAGCTCAATGTGTGCAAACTATTAATGCTTATGTTAATCTAGTAACTCAATTAATCACTCTTTCCTTATTTGTTACTTTACTAATTTCTATTTCTTGGCAACTTACTGTAATTTCTTCTTTATTAGTATGTTTAATTGTAGGAATTAATCAGCTATTTATTCGTCGATCAAAAAAATTGGGAACTGTTTTAAATCAGGAACAAAAAAAATATGCAATTAAGGTAATTGAGACTCTAAGCGGTATTCGATTAATTAAATCAGTAAGTAGTGAAAATAGGGAATATAAACAGATCAGAAAATTAATGCTTTCCCTAGAAGAGATAGCGTTGAGAGAAAAAATGAATTCAGCGTTAATAGCTCCACTAAATGAAGTGACAAGCATGATTGTGGTAATTAGTATTCTATTATTAGGTAGATATTTATTTGCCGATCGACTTGCAAATGTTTCTGCTATCCTACTTACTTATCTTTTAGTTCTGTTTCGCTTACTACCTATTGTCTCTCAAATTAATAATAGTCGTAATGGAATTGCTAAAGGATCTGCTAGCTTTAATATGGCTGTAGATTTATGGAGAAGAGATAATAAACCAATAATGAAACCTGGTTCCATACCTTTTGAAAAGGTGAGCAGAGAAATTCATTTTAAGAACATTTCCTTCTCTTACCCAAGTAATGATAATTTGGTTCTTAAAAATGTTGATATATCTGTGCCTAGAGGTAAAACTTTAGCATTAGTTGGAGGTTCCGGAGCAGGTAAGTCAACATTTGCTGACTTACTACCAAGATTTTATGACCCTACTTCTGGTTCCATTACTATTGATGGTATTGACTTGCGGGAGTTTGATATTATTACTCTCAGAAGGAAAACTGGTATTGTTAGTCAAACTACTCATTTGTTTAACGATACGGTAAAAAATAATATTATCTATGCTCGTCCTGATGCTACAGAAGATGAAATTACTGAAGCAGTCCAACAAGCTAATGCTTATGATTTTATTATGGACTTGCCCAAGCAATGGGAGACAGAAATAGGCGATCGCGGTGTTATGCTTTCGGGAGGTCAACGACAAAGATTGGCCATTGCTAGGGCGCTATTGCAAGATCCAGAAATATTAATCTTAGATGAGGCCACCAGTGCCCTTGATACTGTTTCTGAACGTTTAGTGCAGGAGGCCGTTGATAAATTAAGTCGCGATCGGACAGTTTTAGTTATTGCCCACCGTCTCTCAACAATTCAAAATGCCGATCAAATAGCTGTCTTAGATCGTGGAAAGTTGGTTGAGATGGGTACTCATTTAGAACTTTTAGCAAAAGAAGGTGGTTACTATCATCGTCTCTATTCTATACAGTTTGGCGACCAGTCTGAAGCAGATAAATATATTGACCAACAAGTTTTAGCTAAGGCATCTTATGAAGCTCGTGGTTTTCTCAATACAATTATAGGCTCTTTAACTTTATTAGCTGATGAAATAGTTGACACACCTGAAGAAAAAATAGAACTTACTGAAGAAGCTTTTAAGTCATCAACTTCTCTTCTAAGAATCTTAGAGATATTTGAAAATCAAATGGCAAAAAAATAATGAATAATAGATAATTAATAATTAATAATTGATAATTGATAATTGATAATTCTGGCGGTGAGCATTTTGGGCAGACAAGGGCAAAAAAATTAATCCTCTGCTATTTAAAAAAGACTTTTTCAGCAAACCCTACTTAGTATCTCTCTTTTGTCAAGTTTTATGTTAATAAATAAAGAAGGAATAGAAAATATTGTTTTGTTTTTATGTTAATCATTCCTATTGCTTTGTTGGTTTTGGGAATTATATGTTTATTTATAACTTTTAATCCTCAAGCTCAAAGTAAATTAAACTTATTTACAAATTTAGTTCTATTAGCAGGAATTATATTAATAGCTATTGGTGTTGTTTTATTATTAATTCTATTATCAATTGGTTTAATTTAAAATTTTCTCTAAGCTAATATTTAAGTTTAAGATTAAGAGTGATTAGCGTAATTTTCAATTAACATCTTTCAAGTCAAAATCAAAGGAGTTACTAAAGATGGAACAAGAAGATAACAATTTATTTTTATTATTTGCAAATTTAGAGAATTATCTCGAACAACAAAAGTGGCAATAGGCTAATGATGAAACAGAAAAAATACTCTCCGAAATACAAGATGTTAATGATCTTGAGGAAATGTCTGTAGAAATAAAAACTCTTGATAAGCTATGGTTAAAATATAGTAATAATCATTTTGGTTTTTCTATACATAAGCAGATAATATGTTTTCATATCCTCTACACATGAAAATAAAAAAAATCTTTGGCAAACTGCTATTATATGCAAATTAGGTGATTATGTGGGTTGGTGCAAAGAAGGGGTTTGGCTTGATTATCCGTCTCAATATACTTTTAATCTTGCTGCACCATTGGGTCATCTTCCGACGTTTTGGGCTATTGATAGCTTCATATATCCTTCTACTTGTGGAGGATTTTTTATATTAGTATCTGATTTTTATTTTGAGCTTTTATCTAAGATTTAAAAATGGAGATTAGGTGATACTTTTTTCTCAAAAGAAACAGTATACTCAGAGAGATTTCAAATTAATACTGCCATTTTTCCAATATCCATTCCTCTAAAATAGGGTTTACTAATTCTGGTGCTTCATCTTGAGGACAATGACCAACTCCAGGCAAAGGAATAAATTTTTCTACAGTTTTAAACTTAGCAAATTCCTGTGCCAGTTCAATATTTTCCCAAGGGTCTTCTTCTCCCCATAAAATTATAGCTGAACAGGGTAATATAGGTAATAAATCTTCCGGTATAGGTCCTTGAGAATAACCAGTAAAAGCGACAAAAACATCAACTGCTCCTTCATCTTTTGCAGGTTTCAATAATAGCTCAATTAATTCATCAGTTACCGCTTCAGACCGTTTATAAGCTTGTAACAATACTCCCTTAACAGTTTTCTTTGTTGCCAACTGGTTAAAAAATAACTGACTTATCCACTTGACTTTTAGCAACTTTTGTAATATTGATGCTCCCTGACTACGATACCAAGGAAGAGTAGAGCGTTTCCTTTCGTGCAGAAGTCTCAAAGAGCAATTGATAATTCCTACCCCTAAAATAATATTGGGATTATCAACTGCTGCCTGCATCGCAACAATACAACCAATAGAATTTCCCACAAGAAAGCCAGGAGTGCCTACTATTTCTCTACAAAAATCACCAATTTGTTGACTCCAGGTTTCAAATGTATAGGTAACATCTTGACTTGGGGTGGGTTTAGCTGAACCGCCAAAACCCAGTAAGTCTATAGCATAACAGCGACAACTGGCACCTAGTACAGGAAGATTTTTGCGCCAATGTCCCCAAGAAGCTCCAAAACCATGTATTAATATTACAGCAGGCCCCTGTTCGCCTTGGCTTTGGTAGCAGATTGGCCAGCCTCGCCATGTCCAAGTTTTTGTGGTAATCATTTTTTTAGGGAGTAGGGATTCAATAATTAATAATTAATAATTAATAATTAACAATTAATAATTAATAATTACCTCTTCATTATAAAGAAGAGGATTGGCTAAAAAGAATTTCTTTTCTTTTCTTGGTCGATTGGATCTGCTGAGGAGACCTCGGCATCCCATCCTACGGACAGCTCCGCTTTTCATGTCGCGCAGCGAAACGACCGCTTTTTCTCCATGAATTCAGAGGCTTTATATCCTAATTTTTCGATAGGGAGTAGGGAAAAAGAAATTGGAACTATAATAAATTACTTGTTCAGATCAGGCAAGTAGAATTTATTTTTTTAGGGAGTAGGGAAAAAGAAATTGGAGCTATAGTAAATTACTTGTTCAGATCAGGCAAGTAGAATTTATTATTTATAGTAATCAAATAAGTTTTATCAATTTTTAGCTCGTTTTAGTCTGCTTCTAGAAAATTAATATAGTTAAAAAAATGTCAAAATGTCAAAATGTCAAAATGTCAACAATTTACCCTACATCACTTTTACAATTTATTGGTTTAGAAATTGAGCCAGATTATACTACTGCTCAAGTAGTAATTTTACTAATTCCTTTTTTTTAGGGAATAGGGAGAAATGTAAATTGTGAATAAGTTACTTATTGAGATAAGGTAAGTAGCATTTAATATTTAAAATAATCAGATAATTTTTATCAGTTTTTAGCTCATCCTAGAATATTAATATAGTCAAAAAAATGTCAGCAATTTACAATACATCACTTCTACCTTTTATTGCTTCAGAAATTGAACCAGATTACACTACTGCTAAAGTAGTAATTGTACCAATTCCTTTTTTTTAGGGAATAGGGAGAAATGGGAATTGTGAATAAGTTACTTATTGAGATAAGGTAAGTAGTATTTAATATTTAAAATAATCAGATAATTTTTATCAGTTTTTAGCTTATCCTAGAAAATTAATATAGTCAAAAAAATGTCAGCAATTTACAATACATCACTTCTACCTTTTATTGCTTCAGAAATTGAACCAGATTACACTACTGCTAAAGTAGTAATTGTACCAATTCCTTTTTTTTAGGGAATAGGGAGAAATGGGAATTGTGAATAAGTTACTTATTGAGATAAGGTAAGTAGCATTTAATATTTAAAATAATCAGATAATTTTTATCAGTTTTTAGGCGGTTTTAGCCTGCTTATAGAAAATAAATCTAGTCAAAAAAATGTCATCAATTTACCCTACATCACTTTTACCATTTATTGCTTCAGAAATTGAACCAGATTACACTACTGCTAAAGTAGTAATTGTACCAATTCCTTATGAAGCAACTACTACTTACAGAAGAGGTTGTGTTAATGGTCCGGCAGTATTATTAGATGCTTCTCAACAGTTAGAATGTTATGACGAAGAATTAGATAGAGAAACAGGTTTGGAAGTTGGTATCTATACCCACGAAGCTATAGCAGATACTCGTAATGGAAAAAAAATTTCTCCATTAGATATGCTAAAAGTTACTCAAGAAACAGTAGAAAAATTAGTGAATGATCGAAAGTTTGTGATTTGTATAGGTGGAGAACATAGCATTACAAGTGGAATAGTTAAAGCGTATAAAAAATTATATTTTGATGAACCTTTTACTGTGATTCAAATTGATGCTCATGGGGATTTGCGATATGAATATGAAGGTTCAATATATAATCATGCCTGTGTAATGCGCAGAATATTTGAAATGGATTTACCAACATTACAAATAGGTATTCGGGCAATTTGTAAAGAAGAAGCAGATTTAATTAAAGAGAAAAATTTAACCGTTTTTCGAGCAAGAGAAATAGCTATTCAGTCAGATTGGATGGAAAAAGCAATAGCTAGTATTCAGACTAAACGTGTGTTTTTAACAATAGATTTAGATGGAATTGACCCAACATTAATTCCTGGAGTTGGTACACCAGAACCAGGAGGATTAAATTGGTATTCTTTAACTACATTTTTGCGGAGAGTTTTTGAATTACATGAAGTAGTAGGTTGTGACATTATGGAGTTGGCTCCAATTATTGATTCGGTAGTATCTGAGTTTACGGCAGCGAAATTAGTCTATAAACTTATTGGTTATCAAGCATTAGCTCAAGACTGGTAAAAATATAAGATATATAGTAATATGATTTAACTTGTAAAATATTGGAGATTTTTAGGAAAAAGAAAACAGGAAACAGGAAATAGAAAAGAAGAAATAAAACGGAGATATATGAAGATAATAACTGCTATATTCTATACTAAAAAAAATGGTCAGTGGTCAGCAATATATTTTTTTGTGAATTTTAGAAGGGGATTTCAACCCCTCTTAAATAATCTTGCCCTTGGGGCTAACAGAATTTTAAACTAAAGTTTCTAAAAGCTGATAGCTATTTAAGAAACAGCTCAATTCTCACATCTGATTTCCAATCGTTATAATAATTATATTTCAGTTGTAATATTTTGCAGGTAGTTAGGAGGCAGAAGTTAAAAGTAAGGATTCAAAAATTCAAAGATTTTCAGTTGAAATTAACGTAAGTATTTAGCTAGCTCGTAGTTAGCTATTACTAATAAGACCCTGTGCTTAAGAACTGGTTTTAAATGAATATAGACTTTAGAGATAACTTTTGTAGTAAGATTTTTTATTTCTCAATTAATAAAGCTTTGATAGTCAACTAAAAGCAATAGCTGTTAACGCAGTTACTCCGCAGGAAGTTAACTGATTGCTGAAGGCTGAATACTTACAAATTAACTGTTATAAAAATTTTCAAAATCAATTGATAATTGCTATATTGTAGAAAAATATTTTGTTTGAAGTAAGAAAACTTTTTGAGAGGAAATAGAGATATGAATTTAACTGAAATGAATGGCACTGTAATCGATAATTATGCTCCAGATTTTGAATTGCCAGGAGTAGATAATGAAGTTCATCATTTAGCTAGATATTTATAAAATTTTCAAGTAGTTTGTGTAATTTTTTTGAGCAATCAATGCCCAGAAGTAAATTCTTAATATTGACAGGATTAAACAACTACAAAAAGATTTTCAAGACCAAGGAGTAATGATAATTGGTATGAATGCTAATGATGCGATAATTTCTCCAGAAGATAGTTTTGAAAAAATGAAAGAATTTGCAGCTAATAATGAACTTAATTTTCCTTATATTCGGGATGTGACGCAAGATGTGGCTATTAGTTTTGGCGCTGACAAAACACCTCAAGCTTTTTTATTGGATAGGGAAGGTAAGTTACGATATCGTGGCTTAATAGATGATAATATTAATCAGCCAGAAGCAGTAAAAGTTGCTTATTTACGTCAGGCGATCGCTCAACTTCTGAAAGGTGAGGTAGTAACTATATCTACAACAGAAGCTATTGGTTGCTTAATTAAATGGCGCTAGAAATGGAGTAGGAAATGTGGGAAATATGGGGAGTATTTTTCAAAATGAATGCCGATTTTTTTCCATATTTCATAACCTATAACTCAGTCAAAAACTAACTTACGCACCTTGAACTTTGTCGCCCAAAATTTAAGTCAACAGCTTACCCTTAGATAGAAAATGAAAAAAATATTCGCCATAAGTATTTTCAAGGGGGATACTTGAGCGGTCGGTACTATTTTCCTCTGCGATATTAAAAACAAAGTTCCTTCACAGGAGGCTAATTAATAACTAATAACTGAAATGACAAAGCTTGCCCTGAAAAAATTCATAAATAATGGAGTATCAAATGTAATAAATGCGGGAAAGGTGGGAAGTATTGTTCAAAATGAATGCCGATTTTTTCCCGATATTTTATAACCTATAACTCAGTCAAAAACTCACCTACCCACCTTGAACTTTGTCCCCCAAAAATTAAGTCAATAGCCTTTCATTAGATAGAGAATGAAAAAAATATTCGCCATAAGTATTTTCAAGCAGGATACTTGAGCAGTCGGTACTGTTTTCCTCCCCAACATAAAAAACAAAGTTCCTCCCGAAGAGGCTAATTAATAACTAATAACTGAAATGACAAAGCTTGCCCTGAAAAAAATTCATAAACAATCGAGTATAAAATGTAAGAAATGCGGGAAAAGTGGGGAGTATTTTTCAAAATGAATGCCGATTTTTTCCCGATATTTCATAACCTATAAGTCAGTCAAAAACTCACCTACCCACCTTGAACTTTGTCGCCCAAAAATTAAGTCAATAGCCTTTCATTAGATAGAGAATAAAAAAAATATTCGCCATAAGTATTTTCAAGGGGGATACTTGAGCGGTCCGTACTATTTTCCTCCGCGATATTAAAAACAAAGTTCCTTCACAGGAGGCTAATTAATAACTAATAACTGAAATGACAAAGCTTGCCCTGAAAAAATTCATAAACAATCGAGTAAGGAGTGCCGGAAAGGTGGGA
>NZ_JAAHHT010000150.1:20337-23321 GCF_010672085.1 Okeania sp. SIO3I5 | reverse complement strand
TTTGACTCTTTGTTTTTTTTCTCCAAATCTCTTGACTTAGAGAAGGTTTTTGTTTATTTTAGGACTTAGAAATCTATTTCTTTGTCCTGATTATTTATTACAAGGACTTAATAGAAGTAGTGCTGTTATACTTTCAAACTATTGAGTTGTCTAGGTTCGGGCGTTGGCTTGAGGTTTGTGTCTCTCACCCGCGCATTTACTAATCTAGCAACTCTATCTTGATGTGTCAACCCCTTTTCTAAACTTTTTTCGGGAAATAGGTTTTTTTTGTTGCCGAGAAAACCTCAAACTCTTTTATTGGCAAGCTTTTTATAACTTGAAAAATTTTCAAAAAAAAATTTGGCAGTGGTAAAATTTCTGCCAAAATCTGTCTTTTTTTTCTGTTTTTAGATTTGAATTTTTAGATAATTACGCTACACAGGTTATTCTAATCAGAGATAAAGTTGATTTAGATGTAACTAAATGTCCATAATCTTAATTTGGAAGCTATAGGAGGGGGACTATTGCAAATACTCCTACGTTTGTCCCGGATAATTGATAATTTGAATGAGCTAATTGGACGTCTAACCTATGGGTTAGTCATACTAATGGTCTTGGTTGGTGTTTGGAATGTGATTGGACGCTATCTAGGTAGGAGCATTGGTCAAAATTTAACTTCCAACGCTTTGATAGAAATTCAGTGGTATATTTTTGACCTGGTTTTTCTCCTAGGTGGAGCTTATGCTCTCAAACATAATGAACACGTTCGTGTAGACATTTTTTATACTAAGTGGAGTCCTAAAAGAAAAGCTCTGGCTAACCTGATTGGTACAATATTGTTCTTAATCCCTTTCAGCATTATTGTAGTGATAGTTTCCTGGGGTGCTGTTGTAAATTCTTGGGCTATCCTTGAAACTTCTCCTGACCCTGGTGGATTACCCCGTTACCCAATCAAAACAATGATTATAGTTAGCTTCGTATTATTATTTCTTCAAGGAATTTCTGAAGCAATTAAAAATTATTTAGTAGTCTTTGCAGGTAAATCTAAATTATCCCCCCATCAGGAGTCTAATGAGTCTGAGTTTTGAATCTGAATTTCTTGGTCCATCAATGTTCGCAGGAGCATTGGTTTTACTTTCTTTTGGTTATCCTGTAGCTTTTTCCCTAGGTGGAGTAGCAATAATCTTTGGTTTAATAGGTATTGGTTTAGGAGTTTTTGACCCTATATTTCTGACTGCAATGCCCCAAAGAATTTTTGGTATTATGGCTAACTATACTTTGTTGGCTATACCCTACTTTATTTTTATGGGGGCAATGTTGGAAAAATCTGGCATTGCAGAACAACTGCTGGAAACAATGGGGATATTGTTTGGTCGAGTTAGGGGTGGTTTAGCTCTGGCAGTTGTTATTGTGGGCGCTCTTTTAGCAGCTACTACTGGTGTGGTTGCTGCTACGGTGGTGGCCATGGGATTAATTTCTTTACCTATTATGTTGCGGTATGGGTATAATAAAGAGTTGGCTACAGGTGTAATTGTAGCATCGGGGACTTTAGGCCAGATTATTCCTCCTAGTGTAGTCTTGGTTGTATTGGCAGACCAACTGGGAATTTCTGTTGGTGATCTGTTTATTGGTTCTATTTTGCCTGGTCTAATTATGGCAGGAACTTTTGCTCTTCATGTTTTGATTGTTTCTTTTATACGACCAGACTTAGCTCCTGCTTTACCAGCAGAGGTACGAGATATTGGAGGGAAAGCTCTAGGGCTGAGGGTGCTAACTGTAATGATTCCACCATTACTCTTAATTTTATTGGTTTTGGGTAGTATATTTTTCGGTATTGCTACACCGACAGAAGCAGGTGCTGTGGGATGTGTGGGGGCGATCGCTCTGGCTATTGTTAAAGGTAAATGTAGTTGGACTTCCTTAAGAAGGGTATGTGATGTGACTCTCCGCACAACTACTATGGTGATGTTTATACTTTTGGGGTCAACTGCTTTTAGTTTGGTTTTTCGGGGGGTGGAAGGCGATCGCTTTATGTTTGATTTACTTTCTAATCTGCCTGGTGGTACGACTGGTTTTTTGGTTGTCAGTATGGCAATTGTTTTTTTTCTTGGATTTTTTATTGACTTTTTTGAGATTGCTTTTATTGTTGTACCTTTATTTGTACCTGTTGCTCAACAACTTGGTATTGACTTAGTTTGGTATGGTGTTATTTTGGGGGCTAATCTTCAGGCATCTTTTTTAACGCCTCCCTTTGGTTTTGCATTATTTTACTTGCGGGGTGTAGCACCTTCTGAAGTTACTACTGGTCAAATATATAGGGGTGCTATTCAGTTTATCCTACTTCAGCTATTGGTTTTAGTGCTAATTATTACTTTTCCTGGGATTGTTAATTTCCTACCCTCATTAAGTGGATAAAGGTTTAATCCAAAAATCTTGAGAAGTTATAAGAATTGACATCCTCTTCAAATCTAGCTTTTTAATATTAGATCCCAAGGTTTTCCTGCATAGAAATTTTAGCGACTCACTTTAATTTTTTGTGTAAGTTGTTCAAATTTTTAGGGTTAGCTACTTTTTTCCATTACTGGTAATTAGGAGGTTGGTAATTCTTAAGTCAATGTCTACTTGTTTTTTGATATGTGTGAGAGTCAAATTTTTTGTGTCATTGATTCTCAGAGATATTAACCATCGCCTCATCAGCTTTAGTTTGACAGTTATTGTATTTGGTAAACACCCAAGTGGTAGTTCCCTACTCTCTAAATATAGAGAATGGTTCAACACATTTAACTAGATAAGCTTTGCATTTAAAAAGTAGGATTTAGAATGGCTTTGTTGCTAGACAAGCTTATGGCTACCGCACAATAGCCTAGATCCTTGTACCTCATACTTCTACAACTATTGTCCAATAAATAAATCAAACATCAATCTTTGATATAAAAAAGGCTGAAACTTATACTTGTAAAGGCTTTGAAGCATTTAACTATTGGCCAATAGAATAATAGAAATAG
>NZ_JAAHHT010000150.1:16823-20237 GCF_010672085.1 Okeania sp. SIO3I5 | reverse complement strand
TCATACTTCTACAACTATTGTCCAATAAATAAATCAAACATCAATCTTTGATATAAAAAAGGCTGAAACTTATACTTGTAAAGGCTTTGAAGCATTTAACTATTGGCCAATAGAATAATAGAAATAGGGTGATATAGCTGCCGTGGTAGTTCCCTACTATCTACATATAGAGAATGGTTCAACACATTTAACTAGATAAGCTTTGCATTTAAAAAGTAGGATTTAGAATGGCTTTGTTGCTAGACAAGCTTATGGCTACCGCACAATAGCCTAGATCCTTGTACTTCATACTTCTACAACTATTGTCCAATAAATAAATCTATTATCTTCGGTATTTTAAAAAAGGCTGAAACTTTTACCTGTAAAGGCTTTGAAGCATTTAACTATTGGCCAATAGAATAATAGAAATAGGGTGATATAGCTGCCACTAGGTTCACCTTTCATGTCGGCTCTGGCAACCGAAAAGCGGAACGGATTTTCTATGGCTATTACAACAAAGCTATTTAGAATTATTAAATTTTGTATTTCAATTCTGAATTGAAAATTCAGAATTCTACTTGAGGTTCCACCAAAGATTTGACAAATACATTTTTTTACCAGATTTAGTATAACTTAAATCAATAATTAAAGTAAAATTGATTGATATTTTCAACTTTTCAGTCTTTACTACTCACTTCTAATTAGGAACAAAGTTAGTCGCAAAATAGGTCCAACTTAGGATTGGGTATTTTAATCAACTCTTGACTAAAAATTATCCGAACCCAAATAATTAAAAAATTTTCTCAACTATTGCATAAATTAAGGAGTTTAATATATACTAATTCTCAACTTCACCTTATGGGAAGTTATAGAAGACAAATCTAGTTTAACTCGGAGATATTAGTATGTCAAAAGAATTTGATGTTCAGCAAGCTCGGCCTAGTAAAATTCAAATAGAAGTAAAAGATATTCTACAAAATTCACTAGGCAAAAACTGGCAAACAGAATTAAATTTTGACTCAGATGGTGGTGGCGACAGCAGCTTTGACGCAGATGGTGGCGATCGTCAATTTGACTCAGATGGTGGTGGCGACAGTCATCATTAATAGTTAAACATTTTAAGATTTAAGTATTTTAATTTTTGCCTTAAATGTTTAGGGGGTTAAGAGTTACCTATTATCCCCATCTTAGCTAGCCATGTAACTTTGAACAGGTGACAACTGAAAAATATGATGGTAAAAGCTTTACCCCTTTCTTTATTTATAAGCAAATACACAAAATTAATTACACAAAGATTGATTGTGGTGAAATACCCATCCAATAAGGCTGAAATTTGTAAATAATTTGATTCAGGTGTTTAAATATACTGAAAGACAAATTTCCCAATGTCAAACTTTAAGTAATTCGATATTAATTACACAAAGATTTGGGTAAAATTTTCCCATTCAATAAGGTTTGAATTTGTAAATAATTTGCTTTGGCTGTTTGAATATACTGAAAGACAAATTTCCTAATGTAAAGTTTTAACTAATTCGCTCAAAGTAATAATAGTAGTAGTTTTGATATTTATTGAAGGCTGAAAGCAAAAACTAAGTAGTGGTCAACAATTAAGAATTATTAATTGTTGAAAGCGATAGGATTAACTCAAAGAAAAATTTTTTTTGTTTCTCCTTTAAAGGAGATTTATCCACAACTAATACTCTTAGATGTTGAAAACTACTAAAAAATCTAAATAATTTTTTACTAATGGCGATTAATTATTGTCATTAATATTTTAAATGTGATTTTAATCTATAATAGGTCATTAAAAATTCCTGAATCAACAGACTTATAAATAATATAGTTAAAAAATTAAAACACTTAATTTTTATCTTGAATTTATAGGGGGGGTTATGAATTACTATTATACCTAATTTTAAACTAGCCATGTCAGTCTGAAGAGGTGAGAACTAGAAAATATATGAGAGTAAAAGTTTGACTTTATTATTGATAAATACACTGACATACAAATCTCAGAATATAAAACTCTGATTAATTCAATTGGTTCAAAATAATAATAGTAGTATTAAGATTTACTTAAGAATAGAAAAAAGTTAAAATAATTATTGGCTTATGGTAATTAAGTATTCCCATTAACTAAGGTATTTGTATAACCTAATAAAATAAATAATTCTTGAATAAACCCACTTATAAAAAAATATTTGATAGACAAGGTAAGCTAAAAATAGACTTTTATAAACTTCTAATGTAATAGAAAAATTCTTAACTTAAGTCTATTATTTGATAAATGTTAAAAATTAATAGAAAAAATTCCTAATTATGTCATGTCTAACACATCTAATACAACCATTAGATCGAGAAGAATTTCTAGAAAATAATTGGACTAGGAAAGCGATCGCCATTTCTAGTAAAGGACACAAAAACTTTAGAGACCTATTTTCGTGGGACAAACTCAACCATTTATTAAACTTTCATCAAATAGAACATCCCGATCTGCGCCTTGCATTTGATGGAAAAGTTCTGGAGGCAAAGGAAAATAGAAATCTTACCCAATGGTGTCAGAAAGGTGCAACCTTAATCCTAGACCAAATCCATAAAAGAGTTCCAGAAGTTTCTCTATTTGCTTCAAGACTTAGTTATGAATTAGGATACTCAACTCAAGTCAATGCATATTGTTCTTGGTCTAGTAAAAAAGGATTTTCTAAGCATTATGATACTCACGATGTATTTATCTTACAAGTAGAAGGAAGTAAGCAATGGTATGTCTATACTGAAACGTTCAAATATCCATTGCCCAACCAAAAATCATCCTCTTTTACGCCACCGGAAGAAGAAGCATATTTGAGTTGTATTTTACATCCAGGAGATGTACTTTATATACCTCGTGGACATTGGCATTATGCAGTGACAAAAGAAGAACCGTCTATTCATCTTACTTTAGGTATTCATTCTCGAACAGGTGTCGATATATTGGAATGGTTATTAGAGGGGTTTCAAAACAAAGAAAAGTGGAGAAAAAGTCTACCATTAAGAATAGATGAGACTTATTTTAACGTCAGTGTAGAAAATTTAATTCAAGACTTAAAAGAGTACATCAATAATGACAATCTTAGTAAAGAATATAATAACTACTTGGATGGTTTCGGAAAACCTGTTGAGCAATACAATTTCCCATATCAAGCTGGATTTAATATTTTTTACAATGGAGTTGAAACTAAGTTTAAAGTTTCTGAGTTTCAACGTTTAAAAATTTTACAAATTCCTGATGAGGATGGATACAAAATTTTAGTCTCAGGTAAAGAAGTATCTATTCGAGGAGTACCAGAATATTTAGTAAAAAATTTATTTAGTCGAGAAACATTTACTGGAAAAGATGTCATAAATTGGCTGCCGGACTATGACTGGGAAATAGATATTATGCCCATGTTATCTAAG
>NZ_JAAHHT010000150.1:13333-16813 GCF_010672085.1 Okeania sp. SIO3I5 | reverse complement strand
TATTCGAGGAGTACCAGAATATTTAGTAAAAAATTTATTTAGTCGAGAAACATTTACTGGAAAAGATGTCATAAATTGGCTGCCGGACTATGACTGGGAAATAGATATTATGCCCATGTTATCTAAGTTAGTCATTGAAAGAGTTATTTTTGTAGAATCAGGGGTTTAAATATGAATAGATTTTTGGGGAGTAATGTTTATTAAGGAGGTGAATATTATGAAGATAAAACTCTAGTTTTGACTAAAGAATTATATATTCCAGGAGTACCAGAATATTTAGTAAAAAATTTATTTAGTCGAGAAACATTTACTTGAAAAAAAAATCATAAATTGGTTGCCAGGCTATAACTGGGAAATACATATTATTATTATGCTCATGTTATTTAAGTTAGTTAATTAAAGAGTTATTTGTTGATAATCAGGAGTTGAAACATGAATAAATTTTTTTATGCTGATGTTGATTAAGGAAATGAATATGATGAATATAAAATTCTAGTTTTTAATAAAAAAGTATCTATTCAAGGTGTACCAGAATATCTAGTTAAAAACTTGTTTATTCAAAAAACATTTACTGGAAAAGATCTCATAAATTGGCTGCCTAACTATGACTTGTAAGCAAATATTATGCCAATCTTATTGAACTTAAGTTAAAAAAAATGTTTTTGTAGAATCAGGAGTTGAAACATGAATAAATTTTTTTATGCTGATGTTGATTAAGGAAATGAATATGATGAACATAAAATTCTAGTTTTTAGTTAAAGAATTATATATTCGAGGAGTGCCAGAATATTTAGTAAAAAATTTATTTAGTAGAGAAACATTTTCTGGAAAAAATGTCATAAATTGGTTGCCGGGCTATAACGGGGAAATACATATTATTATTATTATTATGCCCATGTTATTTAAGTTAGTTAATTAAAGAGTTATTTGTTGATAATCAGGAGTTGAAACATGAATAAATTTTTTTATGCTGATGTTGATTAAGGAGATAAATATGATGAATATAAAATTCTAGTTTTTAATAAAGAAGTATCTATTCAAGGTGTACCAGAATATCTAGTTAAAAACTTATTTAGTAGAGAAACATTTACTGGAAAAGACGTCATAAACTGGCTGCCGGACTATGACTGGGAAATAGATATTATGCCCATTTTATCGAAGTTAGTCAGTGAGAGAGTTATTTTTGTAGAGTCAGGCGTTTAAATATAAATAGATTTTTTTATGCTGATGTTGATTAAGGCAATGAATATGATGAATATAAAATTCTAGTTTTTAATAAAGAAGTATCTGTTAGAGGAGTTGCAGAATATCTAGTTAAAAACTTGTTTATTCAAAAAACATTTGCTGGATAAAAATGTAATAAATTGCCTACTTAACTATGACTTGTAAGCAAATATTATGCCAATGTTATTGAACTTAAGTTAAAAAAATTGTTTTTGTAGAATCAGGAGTTGAAAGTTGAAAGATGAATAAATTTTTTTGTGCTGATGCTTGCCGAAAAGCAGATGAAGATATTATTGGGAGTGGTACAAATTATGCAGTCTATATAATGATAGAGTGCCCTTACCCTTGGGATTATAATGCTTTTGAATCTCGTTTTTTTCCAGAAAATTTAGAGGTTTTGATGGCAGCAGTCAAAAAATCTAAATTGTCAGTCAGATTTTTACTAATTACTCAAAATCAAAATCAAAGACACAACAATAGAAAAATTTTAATTTATGAACAACAGCAAAGTTCATTTGTAAATGGTTATAAAAAGTATGAATTTGACGTGGATAGTCCTGAACAAATAGCTCCTATAATTGAAAAATATTTAGCAGGAGATAGTTTAAATACTCATACTCAAAATAGTCTAACAAGAGACTTGTTAGTTTGTACTCATGGTAGCCATGATAAGTGTTGTGCTAAATATGGTAATCCATTTTATACCGAAGCAAAAAAAATTATTTCCGAGTTAGGTTTAAAAAATACTAGGATTTGGAAAGCAAGTCACTTTGGTGGGCACAGATTTGCACCTACTATGATAGACTTTCCTGATGGTAGATATTATGGTTTACTAAATGGAGAATCCTTTAGTTCAATTTTACTACGAGCTGGTTGTATTAAATCATTGAAACGTGTGTATCGAGGATGGGGAATTTTACCAACTTCTATTCAAGTATTGGAAAGAGAACTTATGCTTCGCCACGGTTGGGAATGGTTTGATTATAAAATTAACCTTTTAGACTTGGATATAAATTCCGATAAAACAGTAATTGAAACAGAATTAGCTGTACTTCAACCAAATAATTCTAGATATATTTATCAAGCAAAGCTAGCTAAAGATAAAAGTAAAACTATTCAGCTTAAAGGTTCTTGCGATGCTACTCAAGAGTCTGAATTTATCAAGTATTATATAAGCGATCTTAACTTCAAAATAGAACTTAAAGTTACTGAGGCAATACCTATTACTCGGAAGAAAGTAAGTTAAAGTACATAAATTGGTGGGGTATTCCTAAAAATTGAAATACCTCACCAGTTTCTATAAAGCCTACTTTTTTATAGAATTTATAGGCACTAATACGAGTCATTACTCTCAAAGATTCTAGTTGTTTTTGTTTGGCAATTTCAATAATTTTTTTGATTAAAGCTGTACCTATTCCCTGAAGTTGGAATTCAGGTGAAACCGCAAGATATGCAATACTTCCTAATTCTGTAGATAATTTTCGCAGTCTAGCTGAACCAATGATTTGTTCCTCACAAACAGCAATAAAATGTAGAGAAGAATAATCTTCATCATACTTATCCCTTTCTGTTCCTTTTTCCATATTTATTGGCTTTCTTAATACTAACCAACGTTGATAATACATCTCCTCTTTTTCTGGTTTGTTTTGAATTAGACTAATCTGAAATTTTGACATTTTTCAATCATAATTAATTAGAAGCGATCGCTATTTTTATCTAGATTTTTATTGAGGGGTAGCTGAATAAAATTTTACCCATAAACAACATAAGATGATCGATAATTATTAAAGGTTGACCAACTGCAATAAATCAATTTTTATACTATCAAAAATAATGCATACAGATGGAATCAAAAGTAGTCAAGCAATGTAGTTAAATAATTCATAACTATTAGAGCTTTCCCCAAATCCAAAATCAAATCAATTCTGAGCTGTAAGTTATCAATTACTTCTCCCAGTTAAGTGTTCCCTATTCCCTCTTTTCGAGAATGGAATCAAAAGTAGTCAAGCAATGTAGTTAAATAATTCATAACTATTAGAGCTTTCCCCAAATCCAAAATCAAATCAATTCTGAGCTGAAGTTATTAATTACTTCTCCTTCCAGTTAAGTGTTCCCTATTCCCTCTTTTTGAGAATGGAATCAAAAGTAGTCAAGCAATGTAGTTAAATAATTCATAACTATTAGAGCTTTCCCCAAATCCAAAATCAAATCAATTCTGAGCTGTAAGTTATCAATTACTTCTCCTTCCAGTTAAGT
>NZ_JAAHHT010000150.1:0-13323 GCF_010672085.1 Okeania sp. SIO3I5 | reverse complement strand
GAGAATGGAATCAAAAGTAGTCAAGCAATGTAGTTAAATAATTCATAACTATTAGAGCTTTCCCCAAATCCAAAATCAAATCAATTCTGAGCTGTAAGTTATCAATTACTTCTCCTTCCAGTTAAGTGTTCCCTATTCCCTCTTTTCGAGAATGGAATCAAAAGTAGTCAAGCAATGTAGTTAAATAATTCATAACTATTAGAGCTTTCCCCAAATCCAAAATCAAATCAATTCTGAGCTGTAAGTTATCAATTACTTCTCCTCCCAGTTGAGTGTTCTCTATTCCCTATTCCCTCTTTAATTAGAGATGTCTATTAGCTACCATTAACCCTAAATAAGAGTTTTCAGGAAACCCTACTTAGACCAAGCTGGATGAGATAATATAGAAGCAAACATTCGTACTCCACGCAGTAAATTGGAAAGAGGTAGATGACCCCTCGGCGCACTTAAATTCCAAGTAAATTCATTAGGGTATCTACTCCAGGTGTTGCCATTTTTCCAGCCAATTTTTGGTAGTAACTTATCCCAATTTTTACCTACTCCTAGCCACATTTCTCTCTGTACAGAATAGCCAAATTTTCCTTCTGAATAAACTAACCACATAGTATTAATAGTTTGCATATCTGGAATGGGAATACTATCTACTTCTGAAAAATAAAGCCACTTTCTTTGTGTTGCTCCTTCTCCTGCTAACTCACACAATTTTTGCATCGTTAATTTATCAGCTTCTAAAAAATCTTGATGAGCTAATTTTATTTGTAAATGACTATAATCAATATTAGATTCTGACTTGATTGGTAAAACTCCTAGGGGAAAATTTTTCTGTATAAATTCATCAACTTTAGATGACTTAACTTGACGCAAAACTTGATAAATTTTTCCCTCAACTATAGTTGGCGAATCAGATATTTTATTTTGCAAAAATTCCATGAGAATTTCTAAACCTTCATCTCCTGTTTCTGCTAAATTAGGAATTACCTGCAACTGTTTTTTTTCAGAACCAGATTCTAATTGAGATTGAAGTTCAGGTATGTTCAATGAGGCGTTTTCTGTAGAATTAATCTGTGATTCTGTCATAAAATTATTGTGTGTTTCAAAACTTAGACTTTATTGACAATTTATAATTATTTATTGATCAATAATTCAACTAAGGTGGCCGTGGAAGTTATAACCTATAGCAGTCATAATTTCATTCATAATTATACTGGTTTAATAGCAAATTTATACATAGATAATTACAGTAAAATGATGACAAAAATGTTAGTAAATTTGCTAGACACGTAGAGAGTAAAAATCAAATTATTCCTTGAATACAAAAAACAACAATGATCAACAATTATATAGTTATCAAACTATTTTTAGTCAATCATGGAAAAGTTTTACTATCAGAATAAATAAATAAATATTATAAACTCTTACTAAAAAATAAGGTCTCTGGCCTCCTCTTTTAAGGGAAAAAAATATTTGGTTCATTATTTCAATCCCAATGGTTTCCTGCGGAATGCGGAGCAAACAGCTAGAGGTACTGATAACTGATAACTAAAATGACCTCCTGACTTCTGACTCCTGTAAGTTACCAATCCTACTACTACCCTATCTGACTCCTAAGAACAGAGTCACTGTAGAAATATTTTATGAAATTGGTTTAATATTTCCACTAAATTTGATTATTTGCTGCTATTGAATTGTAAGCATTCAGCTTTTAGTTGTTTCGTAAATAATTAATATATACTTTCCCTTGTCAAAGTCAAATCAATTCAAAATTAAAAATTATTAATTTGCTCAAAAGAAGAACGAGGTTTGAATCCTTAATTAAACAATTATTGAGATTAAGGAATGAACCAAAAATTTTGAACGCGTGAATGCGTGAATTTTGAATTAAAAAAATGGTCAATTTTTTTCCAATACTTTTAATTCTCCTACAATCTTTCAATACTAATTCCTACCCAAAAGGCAATGAATTAATAGCTATAACAGCTAATAGCTGAATGCTTAAATTCAATTAGTAATTGCTCGCCCATCCAATACCCAAGATTAATTCTGACTCTGAGTCTTGCAGTATAGCTAACTCTTGCTTCAATGATGGTGTAAAATACTATTAATAATTGCAGTAGTAGAAGTCGGAACTTCTATTTGAATTAAAGAAATTTTACCACCATAACTTTTAACTTTTGGAGCTTCAGGTAATGTTTCAATAGAATAATCCCCACCCTTTACATAAAAATCGGGTTTGAGTTGTTCTATGATATTAATAGCAGTAGTTTCATTAAAAATTACTACTCCATCAACAGGTTTCAGAGCTGCTAAAACTTCAGCCCGTTGGATTTGCGGTACAATTGGTCGGATAGGATATCCCTCTTTTTGGGGTTTAAGATTTTGCACAGACCAATCGCTATTTAATCCTACTACAAGCGATCGCCCCAGAGACTTAGCTGCCCATAAATAACGAATATGTCCAGCATGAACCAAGTCGAAACATCCATTTGTAAATACTAAAGGTCGCCAAAAAGTGGGTTGAGAATTAATTAGCTGTTCTAATTCAGTCAAATTATACAGGCCAGAAATCAGTTTTTGGGAGTCCATTTTTTCAGATTTCCGTTGATGCTTCACCTTGATTTATATGTTCTTCAGTAGGTGCTTGATATCCACGTTCAAAAGCATAACGAACTAACTGGGAACGATTTTCTAAATTTAGCTTTCTCATTATTTTACTCAAATGAGTTTGTACAGTTCGAGGACTAATAAACAAGCGTTCACTAATTTGTTTATTTGTCAAACCTTGAGTAACTTCCCAAAACACTCTTGCTTCTGCTGGTGTTAGAGGTAGTGGTTCCGGTTCTACTTGTGGTTGTGTTTTTGTAGTAGATTCTCCAATCAATCGTTTCATTTCCAAATAAATTCTATTAAAACGAGCTAATTGAGCCTCAATTTTTGCTACTAATTCTCGCATTTCAAAAGGCTTATTAATATAATCATCTGCCCCCATAGATAAACCAACAATTCTGTCTTCTAACTCTCCCTTACTCGACAAAAATAAAAAAGGAATTAACTGACCTAAATCACTAGCTCGTAAACGTTCACAAAACTCTAGACCATCCATTTGTGGCATCATTATATCCGAAATAATTAAATCAGGCACCTCTTGTTCGAGTATTGATAAGGCATCTAAAGCAGAATTTGTATCTTTGACTTCATATCCTTGAAATTCTAGGTGTCGCTTTAGCAGAGTTCTCAAGCTATCTTCATCATCGACTATTAATATTTTTTTCTTTTTGTCATTTTCCAAATTTTCTTTCACTGTTAACTTAATCCTCCCTATTTCCCAATTATCGTTAGATAATATTTTTTATATTTATTTCAATTTACATTAATCTTATACTAGAAATACAGCTACATTTGTAACTTTCTTTAGTTATTATATGTGTAGATTAGCATGAGACAACATATAATTATGTTGGAAAAATTTCAAAATATTAAGATATAGATGGAAAAAAAGCTGATGGACTATGGTTAAACTACGTCATATTTTTGGTAAAAATAGACTACTATTTTGAGATAGGGAAAATATATTTCCGCCATCAGCAATAGACATTATCAATGTCGTCAAAGGCCAAAATGCTGGACTAAAAGGAGTCAGGATTAAAACTGTGAGAAACAAAGGCAATGCTTGATATTCAACAAGGGGATCAAATTTTGTCTGTGTCTTGAAACCATATCCAAGCTGTTCATAGACGAGATGGAGAAAATTATTTGTTTTGAGTATATTGGTTCTGAAGCAGTCGAAGCCAAGGTTAGGACAATTATAAATCCTGTTTGCGGAGCATTTCCCTATAATAAAAACCCTTTGATAGTCTGCTTTTCCCTGTTCCCTATTCCCTATTCCCTAGCGCATAGCGCTACGCTATAAGAGTGCATTCTCAACATTTCAGACCCACTATATCCAGTCAACTATAATTGAGAACTTAGCAAAATCCCATGAAAGCAACAAATATCCGTCAATATTCCTCCATAGCTGCTAGGACTCTGATAATAGTAGGAGTAATTATGATTTTATCCTCTATACTTGATTTTCTAGTCTTATCATTTCCACCTAACATCGGTAGTAGAGGATGGCAAATTAATTTAGCAACCCAAATAGTTGATCGGGGGATAATTCCTATGGTAGGAATGGCCTTATTATTCACAGGTTACTGGGTAAGCAGTAATTCTGGCCTTCAAGATAACTCTACATCTTCAATATTAGATTTAAGATTTTGGGCACTTTTACTAGCTAGCTTATTAGGACTGATATATCTATTATTATTTCCTTTACACTTAAATAACACTCGTTTAGCAAGGGCTGAGGCCATTCAACGTATCGATCAACAAGCAAGTCAAGCTGAAACACAACTAGACAATCGTCTTGGTAGTAATGAGTTTCAACAGCAGATCCAGCAAAGGCGAACTCAATTGAGAAATCAACTTACTACCTTACTAGCAGATGAAACTCGGTTAAATGAAGCATTAGAAAATGAACAATTACCAAATCAAGTAAAAACTTTACTGGAACAATCAAAAGAGAATCCTCAAGTTATAGATGAATTTCTAAATACTCAAGCACAACAATTACCAACCCAACTTAAGACCAGAATTCGTAGTCGCAAGCTAGAACTAGAAGAACAAGCTAATACAAATTCTTTTAAATCTAGTATCAGAACAGGTATTAGCAGCTTACTTTTAGCAGTAGGCTATATTATGATTGGTTGGACCGGATTAAAAAGTATGGGAATTATTAAAGGTAAAGGGCGCCGCCAAAATCCTGCTAGATAATGGATAATGGATAATGGATAATTACCTCTGCCTTTTAGGGCTATCCATTACCCATAAGTCTTGAAACCCTTGTGGGGAGAAGGGAGAAAGGAGCCTGGCAGCTAAGTAAAACTACTTGCTTAACTTTTGGAAATAAATGTACTTTTCAATACATTTTTTATCTGAAAAAAGCCTGTTTAAAGCTATTACATAATTTGTTTATTTTGTCAAGCTTTATGTTAATAAAGATGTGGGTAAAGCAGAGCCAAAAAAGGGAGAGGATTGACTAAAAGGAAAAAATTTATTTCTCTTGGTCGATTGGATATGGCAAGGTACCCCATCCATCCCATCCTAGGTCATACTCCCCATTCATGTTGGCCACAGCCGTTTAGCTAGCGCACAACGCGCGTTAACGCGGAGCGACATGAAAAACGTTTGCGGAGCATTCCCTTAGGAAAGTTATGCGTAGCAAAACGACCGCTTTTTCCCCTTAAAAGGGGAGGCTAATAAAATAGTCAGGCAATTAGAGTATAAGGCCAAATAGTACGGAAGAGAATTGATAAAAATTGACCGATATTTTCCCAGTTCGCACGCGTCGCTCTAATTGTGGTCATGTAGTGGAAAAATTACTTCTAAATATCAGAGAATGGGATTGTCAGTCGTGTGGTATTTACCATGATAGGGACATAAACGCTGCAATAAACATTTTGGGTGCTGGGTAGCAGTATCAGCGCCAACAGAGTGATGTTTCGCTGCGCGACATGAAAAGGGAATCCGGCCCTGTCTCGTGAGAGTAGCGTCGGGAAGATGTCAACAAAGAGCAATTACTAAAATTCATCGAATGTTCTCAATTTATATACTGACTTACAATGAAGAAATAGATATCGCTGCTTGTATTGAGTCAGCAATGCTGTCAGATGACATTATAATAGTAGATTCTTTTAGTAGCGATCGGACTATAGAAATAGCTCAATCTTATCCTGTAAAAATAGTCCAACACAAATTTGAAAGCCATGGACGACAGCGAACATGGATGTTACAAGAAGTTCCGGCCAAATACGAGTGGGTTTATATCTTAGAAGCGGATGAAAGGATGACCCCAGAGCTATTTAATGAATGCCTAAAAACAATCCAAAGTCAAGAATACATTGGGTATTACGTTGCAGAACGAGTCTTATTTATGGGAAGTTGGATTCGCCACAGCACCCAATATCCCCGGTATCAAATGCGCCTATTTCGTAAGGATAAAGTCTGGTTTACTGACTATGGTCACACAGAACGAGAAGTTTGCGATGGTCCCACAAGTTTTTTGCAAGAAACTTATCCCCACTATACTTGTAGTAAAGGTATTTCCCGTTGGATAGAAAAGCACAATCGTTATTCTACAGATGAAGCTTTTGAAACAGTTAAACAATTAAAAACAGGGAGCATATCTTGGAAAAACCTATTTTTTGGTGATTCTGAAGTAGAAAGACGACGCGCTCTCAAAGATTTTTCCCTACGTTTACCCTTCAGACCAATAGTTCGCTTCATATATATGTATGTTTTTCTTAGAGGATTTCTTGATGGCCAAGCCGGATTGGGTTGGTGTACCTTGCAAGCTTTCTACGAATATCTCATACTAATTAAAGTCTGGGAAATGAAAAATATGCCTGTACAATCATTAACTTCAGCTATTGATGCTAATTCACCAAAATTAGAAATAGAGGCACAAGGGTCAAATATGACTTAACAGTTGGAGCAACTGTTGCTTGCTACAACTTAAAAACATAGACTATCGTAGACAAATATCCACACAATGTCTATGTTTTTACCGAAAATTTTGGGTTTAAAGCCTCCCCTTGGATAGGGGATAATAAATAAAAACTTTCATGATTAGTCAATCCTATCAGTTTCAAGGAGAGGTAATTATTAATTATTAATTGTTGAAGCCACTCATCCCTGTTATTATTGTATAGGTCTGCTAAAACAAGAGGATTTTAGCAACGATTATGGAGTGTTTGGCACTCGACTTTTCATGTCTGATGAAAACCCCAGAGCGAATCCTCAACTCGGCGGTGTTTGAGCGGAACACTAACCTTCTTTGCCAGTAGACTTATGGACAGGTGAGTCGGAAAATCGTTCTTAGTCACTGATGAAGAGCGTGTCTAGGATTGTCTGGGTTTTTAGAATGCTTAGTAGGAATCTCCCCGCCTAAGTGCCCGAGAGGGAAGTCAATGCTGAAAAAGAAGTGGGTTTAGGTAAAAATCAAGGCTGTTTAGTGGCCTTGATCCTGATTGGTTCCCTGTTAGCTGGCCAAGCAATTATTCCTATTTTTGCCAATTCCGATAATCAAGGTGAAAAAAAGTACAGGTAAGTTCCAAGTTAATCATCAAAAATATTCCCAGTTACAACCGCAAATCTACATCAGAAATCTGAGTAAATCAAACTATGCATCTAAGCGAAATTACTCATCCTAATCAATTGCACGGTCTTTCAATTCATCAACTAGAAGAGATTGCGAGACAAATACGAGAGAAACATCTAGAAACAGTCGCCACAAGTGGAGGCCATCTAGGTCCAGGGTTAGGAGTTGTAGAGCTTACATTGGGTCTCTACCAAACCCTCGATCTAGATCGGGACAAAGTTCTTTGGGATGTAGGCCACCAAGCTTATCCCCATAAACTTATTACAGGTCGATATAACAATTTTCAGACCTTGCGACAAAAAGATGGGGTTGCAGGTTATTTAAAACGTTGTGAAAGTAAATTCGACCATTTTGGCGCTGGTCATGCTTCTACCAGTATCTCTGCTGGTTTGGGGATGGCCTTAGCTAGAGATATGAAAGGAGATAACTTTAAAGTAGTTTCCATTATTGGGGATGGTGCTTTAACTGGTGGTATGGCTTTAGAAGCTATTAACCATGCGGGTCACTTACCCAAAACTAATATATTGGTTGTACTTAACGATAACGAGATGTCCATCTCTCCTAACGTAGGTGCAATTTCTCGCTATCTCAACAAAATGCGTCTATCCCCACCGATGCAGTTTCTGAAGGATAACCTTGAGGAACAATTTAAACATATTCCTTTTGTTGGTGAAACTTTTACACCAGAAATGGAACGCCTCAAAGAAGGGATGAAACGTTTGGCAGTGTCAAAAGTGGGGGCCGTAATTGAAGAATTGGGCTTTACCTACATGGGTCCTGTTGATGGGCATAATTTAGAAGAATTAATTACAACTTTTCAACAAGCGCATCAAATTCATGGACCAGTGTTCGTTCATGTGGCCACAACTAAGGGTAAAGGATATGCTGTTGCAGAAAAAGACAAAGTAGGGTATCACGCGCAAAATCCTTTCAACTTAGCTACAGGTAAAGCAGCACCAGCAACTAAGCCAAAACCTCCGAAATATTCTAAAGTTTTTGCTCATACTTTGGTAAAACTGGCAGAAAATAATCCCAAAATTATTGGTATTACTGCTGCAATGGCAACTGGTACAGGTTTAGATAAACTTCATGCTAAATTACCAAAACAATATATTGATGTTGGTATTGCTGAACAACACGCTGTAACTCTGGCAGCAGGTTTAGCTTGTGAAGGAATGCGACCTGTGGCGGCTATTTATTCAACTTTCCTGCAACGAGGTTATGACCAAATTGTCCATGATGTCTGTATTCAGAAGTTACCTGTTTTCTTCTGTTTAGATCGTGCTGGAATTGTGGGTGCAGATGGTCCGACTCACCAGGGAATGTATGATATTGCCTATTTACGTTGTATCCCGAATATGGTAGTTATGGCGCCTAAAGATGAGGGTGAGTTACAACGAATGGTGGTTACTGGTATTGAATATACGGATGGAGCGATCGCGATGCGTTATCCTCGTGGTAATGGTTATGGCGTGCCTCTGATGGAAGAGGGTTGGGAAGCTATTCCTATTGGTAAGGGTGAAGTTCTGCGGAATGGTGATGATGTACTGATATTGGGCTATGGTTCTATGGTATATCCGGCTATGCAAACTGCAGAAATTCTCAGTGAGCATGGTGTTGCTGCTACTGTGGTAAATGCTCGTTTTGTGAAGCCTTTGGATACAGAGTTAATTCTACCTTTGGCACAACGTATTGGTCAGGTTGTGACTATGGAGGAAGGCTGTTTGATGGGTGGCTTTGGTTCGGCAGTTACGGAAGCATTGATGGATAATAATGTGCTTGTACCTGTGTTACGTTTGGGTGTACCGGATAAGTTGGTAGATCATGCTAAACCTGATGAGTCGAAGGCTGATTTGGGTTTGACTCCTTCTCAGATAGCAGAACGTATTTTGCAGAGTTTTAAGCCGAAGTTATCGACTGTTAACGTTTAATATTTTTGTGGGAAATTCTGGAATAGATTTTTCTGCAAAATAAATGAAGAGATGTTCTATGGAATGTCTCTACTTGAATAGTTACAATTAGAAGCTCTCATAGTATTGCTCTAGCCCGTCAGATAGATATTTCTAGGGCTAGAGCAATACTACAAACAAAAACTTTTTGATCGCTTATTATCCGGACATGATATTAAGATATCTATTTAGGGCTTGCTTTAGGGCTTGCTGATTAAATCTAAAAGCATTGACAGATAGAGGTTTGAGCTTTTTAAAGTCTTGAAAAAGTACAAGGTTTTCCTTATAAAGAGCTGCATAAAGTGAGAATTTTAGGTTAACAGGAGCCGAAAAATCACGAATTAAATTCTTCCTTCTGCCTCCTCGCTCATTCCTTACTCCTCCTGTCTCCTGTCTCCTGTCTCCTGACTCCTACCCTCACCCATAAGACTTTTTCAGCAAGCCCTATTTACGCTTTAACATTGAAACTGCACCCATAGCACCAAAAGCTAATAAACCTAAAACTGAAGTTGGTTCAGGAACAGATTCAAAAGTAAAGTCATCTATACCAAACCCTGATTCATTTTCATCTACAATCTCAAATCGCACAATACCAGGACCAGATATAGATAAAGTATCTGCTGTTAGAGATGTAAAAGTGTCAGAATCTACGATATTGTCAAATTCATCGAAACCTGTAAGAACTAATATCTCCTTATTCTCACTTCCGTCCTCATTGTACGGACGGTGATCACCTGCATATACAGAAATAAAATCAACCGCTTCTGTGAAATAACCGCTAAGATCTCCTCCAAAGGGATCGTTTCTTAAAGCATTAGCTGGTTGTGACTGAACGGGTCTGTTAGGATGAGTAGCAATAATCTGGAGTTCTTGGTCAAAAACAACACCTAAGTCTAGGAAAGTATCACCAGAAATAACTTCTCTATCGTTAAATTGATCGAAATTAATAGTTACTGCTTTAGCTGAAGTTGGCATTAAAACTGGAGCTAAAACAGTCACAGTAGCTAAACTTTTGAGAATTGTAGAACGGAAAAAATTGATGAATTTTTTTGTCTGTAATTGATTATTCAGCATTGTAATTATCCTGGATTAAATTAGTTTGTATTTTGTTTGATTGTGAATTCGTAGACTTTGTAATAGGAGATTGAGGATATCAAATAGATAACTCTTGGAAATGACCACACCTACTGCAAGTTATGGATTTTATAATAGGTGTGAGATAAGTCTACTTAATGCTAGGCTTAACTTTCCTGGCGGGAAGTCCCGCGCTCTCCATCCCCCCTAACCCCCCGTGCATAGGGGGGAGGGGAGCGTCGGGATGAAAGCCTGGGCCAGGATTCGGATACCTTCATAAGCTACACGTTCATATGCCCAAGACACAAGCTAGGAGCATTTTGTTATTATCAATGTCAGCACAGGGGGAGGACATCACCTCTGTCTAAACAGTGGTCAGGGTTTCCAAGACTGAAGAATCCCGTGTTGTCCCGTAAAGGCCACGTCGGGAGTATGTCAAATACATATTATATATAGTATCGTTATTCTTTGATTAAGTCAATCCTATCATTCTAGGGCGTGTCATCAATTTAAAGAGGTTGACATTAAAGGTATAATATGCTATGAGAGAATAACTATAAAAATAACAGAAAAGGACTGCTCTCAATGACTAGACGTTATGGTTTACTTATGGGACCAATGGGAACGGATTCAAAATTTATTACCGGGGCCTGAAGAGACTGTAGGCAGAACGGCAAAGGACAATCGCCTCGAAAGTGGAAGCTGTTTTATACAGATATAGAGCCGGGATTCATGATTAGAGACTTACTCTTATTGATTTGGGGACTGACCTGTTCATCCATACCCGTTTTAGTCGTTGGAGCTGCTCAGGAGTCTGGGTGCATAGTATTTCACGCTTTAGCTGAGGATGCAGATAACGAATATGCCCGGAATTGATGCCACGATTGTTGGTGCTCATTAACATAGCGCGGCTGCATACAGTAGTGCAGAACAGGAGGATATTGGCCTAAGCATTGGGGAGTTGAGCACGAAAATACATGGAGTAGTAGATGCTCGCTCGTAATCCCACTCTTTTTTTTTACTGCAGGCCAAGCTGCCGACGAATGATGGAGCAGATGTTTTATTAGCGATGGTAGAAGCAGAAGCGGTACTAGGAGATAAAGCTTACAGCGCTTTTCAGTTGAGTAGACCACAGTAGGGACGTTCCATGGAACGTCCCTACAGGGTTTTTGTTGTGACGATGTGGTTCATCAAGAAAGAAAAGCGCTGTATGATGCTCTTTCTTAGGGTAATTAGACCTTTGAGTGAGAGAGGAATAGAAGTAGTGATTCCTCAAACAAAAAAACCGAAAAGAACGTCGTAATTACGATGAAATATTGTACCAAGCACGTCATCTTATAGAAAATTTTTTCGCGCCTTCTTAAACAATATAGAGCGTTGGCAGAGCAAGTGCGGCAGCTATATCGCTACGAGATACGATAAACGTTCGGTTAACTTCCTAGGAGGAATTCCTAGAGGCAGCTTCAGTCATTTTATTGACATAGCGATGTAGCTGCTGCTAGGCTCCGCCAACGCTATCTCCATACAGCATACAATATCCCTAAAGATCAACCTCTTTACAGCAGTTTTCCGGCACGGTAGACCACAGTAGGGACGTTCCATGGAACGTCCCTACTGGGTTTTGGTTGTGACGATGTGGTTTATCAAGAAAGAAAAGCGCTGTAATTGATGACACGCCCTAGTTTCATCAAAAAATTTTTATTTGCGTTTTAGTCTGCAAGTAGCACCAATAGCACCAAAAGCTAATAAACCTAAAACAGAAGCAGGTTCAGGAGTTGATTTTGGTGTTGGGTTGAAAGTAAAGTCATCAATGGCGATCGCTCCCATATTTTGAATCTCAAATCGAGTTATACCAGCACCTGATATAGATAAAGTCTCTGCTTCTGTATTTTCAAAAGTGTCTGAGTCAACAATATTGCCAAATTGATCAAAACCAATCAGGGTTACATTATCGACATCTCCTCCACTGTCTCCTGCAAAGACTGAAACAAAGTCAACCGCTTCTGTGAAAGAACCGCTAATATTTCCTCCCAAGGAATTATCATTTGTGGCAATAGTTGTGGTAGATTCAGCACTTCCCCCAACAGGATTGTCCTCCGGAGAAATGTTCCAAAGTCTTAAGGGGTCGTCAAAAATAACTCCTAAATTGCTAAAATTATCACCCACTATAACTGCATCATCGCTAGTGCTAAATAGATCCAGATCGAAATTAATAGTTATACTTCCATCTGGGTTACTTGGTATGGAAATAGGAGCAAAAATAGGATTGCTAGGGGTAGGATCTTCGTTAACAGGTTGAGAGGTTGAGGAGAAAGTAAAGTTATCAATACCTCCTCGCTCAATAATATCGATCTCAAATCGAACGATACCAGGACTAGAAATAGATAAACTCTGTGCTGTTGAAGATGTAAAAGTGTCAGAAGCAAGGAGATTGTCAAATTCATCAAAACCCTTAAGAGTTATTGTTTCCCGATCGTCGAGACGATAATCGCCGGCAAAAACTGAAATAAACCCTACTTCTTCTGCTTCTGTGAAGTAACCAGTAATGGTTCCTGCAACCGGATCTAGTCCTAATGCAGCACCTGGTGAAGATAGAGCTGGTCTTTGAATGTTGGTATTAACGATCAAAAATTCTTGATCGAAAATAACATTTGAATCCTGGAAAGTATCACCGGGGATAATTTGAAAATCGTTAAATTGATCGAAATTAATAGTTACTGCTTTAGCTGAAGTTGGCATTAAAATCGGAGCTAAAACAGTCACAGTAGCTAAACTTTTAAGAATTGTATAACGGAAAAAATTGATTACTTTTTTTGTCTGCAATTGATTATTTAGCATCGTAATTATCCTGGATTAAATTAGTTTGTATTTTGTTTGATTGTGAATTCGTAGACTTTGTAATATCAAATCCTTTTAATTGGACATAAAAAAAATCTCATATCTTCATAACTACGTTCATCTTTATGATTCTTTCTCCTCATTATATAGAATCCGGTTATATAGTATATGTTCATTATTAAATCGGACAATCGGACCATCTCCCCCAACAATACACTCTTGTATTCAACCGGATTTGATATTACTCCTTACTCCTTACTCCTTACT
>NZ_JAAHHT010000015.1:8294-35994 GCF_010672085.1 Okeania sp. SIO3I5 | reverse complement strand
AGGATAAGTACCTTTGTTTTTATACAGTTTGGCATATTGTAAAGCCAGTTCTGTTTTACCAACACCACCCATACCAGCAATAGAAGAAATTGCCACCTTTTCTGTCTCTTGTAATTGCTGGTGGAGAGTATCTAAAGTCTGTTCCCGACCTACGAATTTCGTGACACCGCTACGGGGCAAGTTATGGAAAGTTGTAGATGAGTCAAAAATTTCAGTATTCTGTTGGTTACTTTGAGTGGGTTTTCGTCGCTGCCATTCTTGTTGAAAGGTTTCCTGGTTTTGCTGAATATTCCTCCTAGACCACAAAGTGAGGCTAAAATGCCATTCCTCTGAACCCTTATCCTGAACCCGATGATCTTCGAGAATTTCCAGAAAGTTTTCCATCTGCTTGAGACTCACCCGAATATGTTCTTTTGTTACACAACCTTCCTGACCATCTTTATTAACCAAATCTACTAAATTTCGGAGGTTAGTTTTAATCGTTAATTTCGGTCGGGAACTATCTTTTTCTGACCAACGGTACTCAATATCAAAACGTTCTGGATTTTCCACTTCCCAATTAGCAAATAGCAACAACGCTCTCAACAAACGTAGCGCTCTTGCCTCAGTTATACGGCCATAGGTAATTGTTGGCATGACTTTAACCCAGGGTCATTTCAGTTATCAGTTATCAGTTATCAGGGAATAGGGAGGCTTGAGACCTTATTTTCTGGTAACTCTAGAGAAAATATAATAATATCATTATTCTTTTGTTAAGTCAATGCTCTATCAATTACTATAGCGCTACGCATTAAGGTTAGGACATTCCTACATCTTGTTTGCGGAGCATTTCCCTATAAGAAAAACTCTTTGACAGTTTACTATTCCCTATTCCCTATTCCCTATTCCCTAGCGCTATAATAATTTTGTCAAAAGTTTGGGTGTAACCTAAACTCAAAAGCCTATCCCAAACTCTCTAAGGCTTATGAAAAAAAGCTTATAGGATTTTTTAAGTAACCCTTGCTTTTCCCTACTAACCCAAAGTTAAACTTCTGCTAATAAAATTCAAAAGCGGATATTACTCATGTATTTGCACAACCGAAAAGCTAAAAATCTAGTCGTCAAACTCAAAAGCATTAGTGCTGGTATTGTTCTGAGTATTTTTACTTTGACAGTTCCTACGACTGCTGCAACATTTGACTTTCATCAAAAATTCATTGCTAATGAGGGTACACCTGTTGATGAGCCTGAGAACCCAGACTTTATTGCCAACTTATTCGAGACATTTATTGCTTCTGGAGGTACTGCTTATGGCTTTTTACCCACCCTGACAACCAATCAATCTGTAGCTACAAACGGATCTTATGCCGTGGTTGGCTCTTTAAGTGATGATGACAAAGGCTCGGCGTACCTATTTGATACTACTACTGGTAATTTACTCCAGAAATTTATCGCTCCTGATGGCGAGCTTTCCGATGAGTTTGGAAAATCTGTTGCTATACATGGCAACTATGCGCTGATAGGCTCTCGGATGAATGATGACACAGGTTCGGCGTACCTATTTGATATAACTACTGGCAACTTTCTCCAAAAATTTACTGCTCCTGACGGTGAATTTTACGACCTTTTTGGGACTTCAGTGGTTATAGATGGGAATTATGCTCTGATAAGTTCTGTGTCAGACGATCAGAGGAGTGGCTCGGCGTACTTATTTGATATAACTACTGGCAACTTACTCCAGAAGTTGGTTGCTCCTTATAGTTATGGTTTAGGAAATTCAGTTGCTATGGATGGGACTTATGCTCTGATCGGCTCTATGGAGGATAGTTATAGTCTAAACCTTATTGGCAGTGGTTCGGCGTATCTATTTGATGTAACTACTGGCAACTTACTCCATGAGTTTATTGCTCCGGATATTGATGCTAGGGACTTTTTTGGATTTTCAGTCGCTATAGACGGAAAAAATGCCTTGATTGGTTCTTTAGGAGATAGTGACAATGGGAAGTGGAGTGGCTCGGCGTACCTATTTGATGTTACTACTGGCAACGTACTCCATAAATTTACTGCTCCTGATGCTGCTGCCTATGAATTTTTTGGAAATTCAGTTGCTATAGATGGAAATTATGCTCTGATAGGTTCTTTAGGAGATAGTGACAATGGTAGTCTTAGTGGCTCTGCATATTTGTTTGATATAACCACTGGCAACCTACTCCAGAAGTTAATCGCTCCTGATGCTGCCGCCTATGAATTTTTTGGGAACTCAGTTGCTATAGATGGAGAAAATATCGTGATTAGCTCTTTGTGGGATTATGAGACCAACAGTGTCTCGGCGTACCTGTTTTCTAGTAATATTCAAGAAACACCAAAACCAGCATCGGCTTCAGAACCATCATTACTTTTAGGAATAATAGTTGTGTTGATATTTGGAGGTTGCTATTCTAAGCAAAATAAAACCTCTTGAATCAAGTTAATTTTGCTAGGTATTTGAATCCCTACAGCCGTTTTCAGGTCAATGAAGCACACTCAAAAAATGATAACCCAGTAGGGACGTTGCATGCAACGTCCCTAATGTGATCTATTCAAATGAAAACCGCTGTAATATCAAGTCCGGTAGCATCGGAGCGTGTATAAAATCAGGTCAAAATTGGCAAAAAACCTTCTGCCTTCTGCCTTTTGCTATACCACGCTTCAAACTTAATTATTTTATTATGGATATACTCATCTTAGCACTATTGTGCTACTCCATAACATCTTATTTGTTCTCAGGTTCAATTTGCTGCATCTGCTATACACTAAATAAGGAGAAGATTCATAGACATCAAACAACGGTTAAAAATCAGCAAAATCAAGCCAATTTAGGAATTATTTTTTTCTGGCCTATTTGGATAATCAAAGGTGTTAGGCAAGAAGAATAAAGTTATAACTTTACATGAAATGTAAATTACACCCCCAGGGCAAACGCATCTAAATTTTTTTGACAAATGACCAAGATTTATCATCCAAGTACACGCTCACCGATACGGGTGAAACTACATGAGAGCTATAGAAATTCCTTCTGGTTGCGCCAACGCTCTCGTCAAGCGGACTTAGGAAATCTACATTTAGGAATAGTTAAAAAGTTTTTAAATCCCCTATCTAAATCTCTTAAGGCTTGCTGGGGATAACACTTTGAGACTTCATAATACCAGAGATTTTCACTTTTAACTTGAGCAATTAAACGTTTATGCATTCGTTATAGCACTAGGCCGTTTCTTAGTTGATTCGTACTCAGTTATACAAGTTGCTAATCCCCAATTATAAGCAGTCAGGGGCTACACCTGCGTGCGCAAACAAGTATTGTTTTTTGGTAATTATTAACTTTTAATTTAGTCTTGATTGATTGCATTTTAACTGGTAAGCCATAAAAAAAAATTCTTTGATAATAGTAATCAGGACTTACGCAGAGCTAACATATATAGTAGGGGCGAATGCCATTCGCCCTCTAGGGATAGGGTATTTTCTCAGGATTTGCGTAAGTCCTGATCAAATCCGGTTAAATACTTACAGGATTTACGCACTACCGTTATATATAGCCTATAATTTGGTCATAATTCTAGATATAGCCACTATAATTGGTGCCGTTGCGTAAGTCCTGTTAATAAATAACAAGATGTATCAGTGATATGAGTTTTTCATAGTTTATTGGCTAAATCTTCAATAACTTCCTTGCAAAGCTCTCCTTGCTCTTTACTGACTTGAATACTTTGTCCATATACTTCATATTTTCTTTGATCTGGGATTTCATTTAAAGGTAATCCTTGATTTGCAGCTACAACTCCTGCACTATTAAAGTCTCTCAATTCAAATACATACTGTTTATGAAATTCGTTAAAATCTAGAGGATCAGACCCATTACAGTAGTTGCTAAATCTAGCCGGAGCTTTTTTGTATTCGCGATGCATTGCAGTTGCTGTCTCTTCAGATAAGGCTTTAAATGCATGTGCAGCTCCTACTCTTTGAGTAAACCTATTTCCAAGAAGAAGGTGTATTATTGGTCTTCTCATCTTATTTTTGTCTAATCTAGCTGAAAAGGCGTAATTACCATAAACTGGATGGACGTTTCCCGATCCATAAATAAGATTGAACAAAGCCGATATAGCTACTCTGGAGGAATCATCTGCATTGATGGGGATAATCAACTTTTCCCCTGATATGATTGCTATTTGAGTATATATTGAGAAACTTGGATTTGTATCAATGAAAAAAACGGTTTCTCTGTCTTTATTTATGGCATTATCTGTAACGTCTTTTAGAATTGAATGAACTTTGTCCCAAGGTTTGTCGCTTTGCGATAGAGGTGTAGCATTAGCTCTGTCCGCAAGTAATGGTGCAATAAGTTCTAAATTTCCATCTCCACATAAAAGGAAAAGATTACTCGAAAGACGATCGTTATGACTATTAACTTTTACCAAGAAGTCTTGCAAATTTCGTGTCGAAAAATTATTGATAATAGAATCCGTCATATATCCAACAACACTTTTAGGAGTTTCTTCAGAAATTAGTTTTTCTACCTTTTCTTCCCCACTATTCCCTCCTCCAAGAAGCATCATTGAAACATTAGCTTGGGGGCACATATCAATAACTACAATATCTTTATCTGGGTTTTTGGCTGCATAGACAGTAGCAAGATGGAAACAGATAGTACTCTTCCCTACTCCACCTTTGTTATTCCAAATAACATAACTTTTAGATTTCATTTTATTTTTCAAACTCACTGACTAAATTTTGACATAAATATAGCAATCAAGAATAATTTATGAGAAATTATTTTATTATCTATTTCCCCTTTCCTTTTGCCTGTTCCCTTTTTTTCAAAAAAAGGTATCTCACAACTGATTCTTGATTGCTATATATAAAATACCACTCAACTATACTTCCTAACAAATCTGAAATATCACCCTGAGCATCAAGTCGGGCATCATCATCAACCATTAATACTTCTAACTTATGAATGACGCGATAATTTTTGAACTACATTGAACTTTTGCCTTTGAGGTTGCCATGGCTGTCGCCTCGCAACCTTTCAGACTTTTAACTTGTGCGTAGCGCTATACTATTTAAAATGCAAACTATTTGAAAAACTTGTATACTTACTAATTACCTGTTAATTCTGGCTCTATCAAAATTAAAATTAATCTGAAATTATGAGAATATATCTATATATTCTATCAGGAATTACATCCGCCTTAATAGGTTGGAGCATCGGTCAATTTATCCTTAGCGATTTAGGCTGGTTACAAAAATTTCCCGAACTAGCATTATTTCCTTGCATCGCAATTTCTCTTGCAGTTGGCATAGTAGCCACAGATATATTTTTAAGTAATCCCACTCGGTTTAAACGCAACTTCAGCAGAGGTTTAATACCCCTAAGTATTGCTGCTGGATTAGGATTTTTAATTGGCATTACTTCTGGGGGATTAGTACAAATATTACTTAATCCACAATTACGAGATAAGGTCATAACTATACCCGATGAACTTGTCAGAATAGTCGGGTGGATATTAATTGGTGGAGCAGTCGGTTTAGCCGAAGGTTTGACTTGGCGCTGGCGCAGTATAGAAGCAGGAGATAAACGGCGTTTTTGGCAACGACTTATTATTAGTTTTAGTACCAGTATTTTGACTGCTTTAATTGCAGCCATTATCTTTGAATGGATACGACAAAAAATGGGAGGAATGCCTATAGCTTTAAAAGCTTGGGAAGACACAATAGGGTTTTCTTTATTGGGAGGTTTGTTAGGTTTAGTATTGAGCTTTTCTACCTCTCCTAGTCATCTAGTTGCCCTTAGAGCTGGAGCAGGTTTTGAATATACTGAAAATGTCAAAATTAGTCAAAACAAAACACCTAGTAATTATCCTCATATTCAGAAAGAATTATTACCAAAACTGAAATTTGTGAGTAATGAACTTACCGAGAAAATTGAAGAAGGATTATCCATTCAATTACCTGCTAGAGGCAAAGTTAAAATCGGTTCAGCTCAGTTAAAAATTTTAGGTAGTCAACAATTTGGGGTAAATATTTGTCTTCCTGGTTTGCCATTACATATTGCTGACTTAGACCTAGCACCTAGCCAAACAATTCTAGTACCTAATATCAAATTTTTCTCTAAAATAGAATATCAAGGCGATCGCTTGACCGAAAGTACACCAATTAAACTAAAACATAACGACTTAATTACATTTCATGCGGAAAATGGTGTTTATAATGGTAAAAAATTATTCAGATTTGTCTACTACAATCGCTTCTTGGACCCACAAGGTTAGTCTATCTTTATTAATAGTAAATTTCTACATTAATCCGAGTTTTGCTCAAGTCAAAAATCTAGAAATTATTGAAGCTATTCCTGACCGAAATGAAGGAGAAGTTACCCTCCGTGTGAAAGTTTACGACCAAAACAATAAACCAGTAAAAAGTCTGCAAAAAGATGACTTTAACTTAACAGTTTGTCCGCCGAAATCTAAGCCCAAAACTGGAAAATGTCAAAATTAGTCAAAACAAAACACCTAGTAATTATCCTCATATTCAAAAATAATTATTACCAAAACTGAAATTGATCAGTAATGACTTAACCCAGAAAATTGAGGAAGGATTATCCATTCAATTACCTGCTAGAGGCAAAATTAAAATCGGTTCAGCTCAGTTAAAAATTTTAGGTAGTCAACAATTTGGGGTAAATATTTGTCTTCCTGGTTTGCCATTACATATTGCTGACTTAGACCTAACACCAAGCCAAACAATTCTAGTACCTAATATCAAATTTTTCTCTAAAATAGAATATCAAGGCGATCGCTTGACCGAAAGTACACCAATTAAACTAAAACATAACGACTTAATTACATTTCATGCCGAAAATGGTGTTTATAATGGTAAAAAATTATTCAGATTTGTCTACTATAATCGCTTCTTGGACCCGCAAGGTTAGTCTATCTTTATTAATAGTAAATTTCTACATTAATCCGAGTTTTGCTCAAGTCAAAAATCTAGAAATTATTGAAGCTATTCCTGACCGAAATGAAGGAGAAGTTACGCTACGCGTGAAAGTCTACGATCAAAACAATAAACCAGTAAAAGGTCTGGAAAAAGATGACTTTAACTTAACAGTTTGTCCGCCGAAAGCTGAAGCAAAAACTGGAGAATGTCAAACTTTAAATCAGGCAGATATTAATTTAAAAATTCCCCTGCCTAAAGAATTACCTCCGGCTTGGGTAATCCTTTTATTAGACTTTAGTGGCAGTATGAAACAATTAGATAGTAGTGGAAAAAAAACTAAATTAGAAGGAGCGATCGCTGCCATTAGAAAGTTCAATCAAGATTTAGCAGAAAAGGGGGAAAATACCAAAATTTCTATCGTTCCTTTTGGCAAAGGAGGTAAAAATTGTCCGGGAAATCAAGTAACGAAAAAAGAACTAGATAACTTTGTTTTAGCTGGCAAGAAAAAAGTCGAACAAACTCTAAAAAAATTAGAGAGTCAACTAGATAATCTTTGTGCAGCTACAGATATTTATGAACCTTTGCGTCAGGCAGTACAATTTTTTGGTAATCCTGAAGATACTCGTTTTAATCTATCAGCAAATTCTAATTTACCTCAGCCAAGACGTTCAATAATTTTACTTTCTGATGGTTATCATAGTATTTATGGAGAGAGAGAAAATGAACCAGAATTAGAAGCACAAGACTTTGAAAAACTTGTGTTTATGTTGAAAAGTTATCCTAATATTACCGTCCATACTTTAGGTTATGGTTTGACTCCCCAACAGTTACAACAAAAATATAATTTAAAGCAACCTCCAACTATTAGAGATATTAGTAAAAGAGGCGGAAAAAAAAGTAATAACTCAGAGAAATTCAGCGAACTTAGCGCCGAAGAATTTGTTGACCAAAAACGACTCCAACAAATAGCAGAAGTAACTAGAGGTATTCCTGAATTTTCTGGAAATGCTGAAAATATTTCTAACAGTTTGACCGAATTTTTAGAGGCTTTATTTGATGAGTATCAAATTAATTATATTCAACCAATCAATGCTGACCGTGGTTCCTTACATAACGTGCAAGTTAGTTTCAAATTGCCTAATAATTTAGTAGATTCTGAATTAGAACCTTATGTATTTCCTTGGGTGTCACGTTCCCTACCTCGTCTAACTAGAATTATCATTTTTTTATTCACATTAGCAGCATTATTAGGAGGTGGTGTAATACCATTTTTATTATGGGCAAAATCAATTAAGTCTTAGGGAATAGGGAGTAGGGAGTAGGGAGTAGGAAATAGTGGCATGAGATGTATTAATTTGAACTAGAATCCTCCCCTACCATTGCACTATTTTAGCTGTGTCGAGCTACCACAAATTTTGCTACAATTTTCTAGAATTAAGTAGAGAAGTAAACTATGTCTATTCCAGAAACCAAACTATCAACCTGGGCAAAGTATCAGCAAACTCAATTAGCAAGCTAATGAGGAAAAATTATGATGAATATACCGATTAAATTACCTGATAGTTGTAATTTTTCAGATTATTTGAAATTGAATTATTACCCGGAGGATATCTTAAATTACTTTGGTTATCAATTAATTATAGAAGAGTTGGTTTTGCCCAAGTCTCAACGACAAATTGATGGATTAAAAAATCTCAAACAAAGGTTTCGCAAAAGTCTTCCATTTATTACTTTAGATAGTGAGATGGCAAGGCGAGAATTTTTAATTGCTCCAGTCTTGATAGAATTAGTTGATTATTGTCAGGCTCAACTCAAAGTTTCCTATCCTTTAGAAATTGAACCTCAGCTCAAAGGTTCTCTAGATTATTTTTTACAAGCAGGAAATAATTTATTAGTTATTGAAGCAAAAGATGAAAACTTAGAAAGAGGTTTTAAACAACTAGCAGTTGAATTAATTGCTCTTGATAAAGGAACAGAACCAGAAAAAAATTTATTATATGGAGCTGTTTCTATAGGAAAAATTTGGCAATTTGCTCTTTTAAAACGACAAGAAAAGCAAGTTAAGCAAGACCTAAATTTATATCGAGTACCTAATGATTTAGAAGATTTAATGAAAATTTTAGTAGCAATTCTCATTGGAGTTGAAGAAGAAAGGGCGTTGCTGAATACTGGGATTTGAGACTGATGCGGAGAGGCGAGGATGGGGAGGATGGGGAGGATGGGGAGGATGGGGAGGATGGGGAAGATGGGGAGGATGGGGAGGATGGGGAGGATGGGGAGGATGGGGAGGATGGGGAGGATGGGGAGGATGAGGAGGATGGGGAGGATGGGGAGGAGGGGGAGGGTGATGTCCTCCCCCTGTGTTGACATTGATAATAACAAAATGCTCCTAGCTTGTGTCTTGGGCCTATGAACGTTTAGCTTATGAAGGTATCCGAATCCAGGCCCTGGCTTTCATCCCGACGCTCCCCCTCCCCCCTTTCCAAGGGGGGTTAGGGGGGATGGAGAGCGCGGGACTTCCCGCCAGGAAAGTTAATTAAGACTTGATATAAACAGGACAACGCGCTCTGATAACAACAAAGATTCTTTAACAGTTCCACACCTACTGCAGGTTTTAGAACTAGGAAACCATCTATCAGCAATGGTTAAAGATGAGCCGTAGAGTTGACATTTGTACTCTAACTGTCTGCGAAACTCGTAAAACCCCATATCTGCAACAGCCTTCGTAGGGGCTTTCCGGCCGGAAAGCCCCTACTAGATACAGTGGTTATGCGTAAGTCCTGATAAAATAAAAAATAGATTATAGTAGATAATGATAGATTTTGTCAAGCTGTTATTTACCCGCTCTAGTTCCTCAACTCCCCCGCGTCGTTTCCAACTCCCCCTCCGTTCGGTTTTAATTATCCCTTTTATTTTGCAAATCTTTGCAGCGGTGGGATTAGTGGGTTGGTTCTCCTTTCGCAATGGACGGCAAGCAGTGAATAATGTTGTGGCTCAGTTAACACAAGAACTGAGCGATCGCGTAGAAGCAACAGTCCTTTCCTTCCTAGAAGTGCCTCACCAAGTTACTCGCATTAATCTAGATGCTATTCGTCAAGGTTATTTGGATGTAGATTCTGCCATTGATATTAATCTGCCCTTGAGACGTTACTTCCTCAATCAAATTCAACAATTCGATACAGTTAGTGTCATTGGTTATGGTAATGAAAAATTAGAATATCTTGATTTAGAGAAGGAAATCGTTGGGGATGACAAGAATCTGATCGTCACCCTATCCGGAAAATCGACAGGTTACACTCAAATTGTTTATGAGATTGACGACCAAGGATATCTAGGACGAGCATTTTCCAAAACCCCTAATTACGATCCGACGGTGCGTCCTTGGTATAGATCGGCAGTTGAAACTGGAGCAGCGGTTTGGTCTCCCATCTTTGTGTTTGTGAGTCAGCCAAAAATTGGTATTGCTGCTGTAACTCCTGTCTTTGAAGCAGACTCTAAAACTGTAAAGGGTGTCACTGGAGTCAATATAACTCTCGAACACATTAGCAATTTCTTGGAAGAGCTAAAAATCGGCAAATCAGGGCAAGTCTTTATTGTTGAATTGGATGGTTCTTTAGTTGCTACATCTACAAGTGAATCCCCCCTCCTGATTAAAAAAGAGAATCAAGAGTCAGTCACCACAAGAATCACAGCAACAGAAAGCCAGAACAAGTTAACTCGTGCCAGTGCTGACTATCTTATAGGGCAATTCGGCAGGTTAGACCAAATCAAAACCCCCGAAAAACTAGACTTTAAATTGGATGGGGAGCGTCAATTTCTGCAAGTAACTCCCCTTAAAGACGAGCGGGGTATTGAATGGCTGATTGTCCTCGCCATTCCCGAAAAAGACTTCATGGAACAGATCGATGCAAACCGTCGGCAAACTATCGTTCTCTGTTTCCTGGCTCTAGGAGGAGCAATCATTCTAGGTTTGTTCTCATCCGAGTGGATAGCCAAGCCAATTTTGCGCTTGCAAGAATCTGCCGGAGCGATCGCTAATGAAAGCCAACTCATTCAGAAAGTTGACATTCGAGGTATCGCTGAATTAGAGAATCTCGGCACATCCTTCAACAGAATGTCCGAACACTTGCAAGCATCCTTTAGTGCGTTAGAACAAGCTAATACCCAACTTGAACAACGAGTACAAGAGCGAACAGCCGAACTTGAAGAGCGAACCTCTGAACTTGAAGTCGCCAAAGAAAAAGCCGAAGTGGCGAACGAAGCGAAAAGTTCATTTATTGCCAACATGAGTCACGAGTTGAGAAGTCCATTGAATGCTATCCTCGGCTTTGCCCAAATGATGACTCGCTCCCAAAGTCTGCCTCTCGAACACCAAGAAAACGTCGGTATCATCTACCGTAGTGGAGAACACCTCCTGACTCTCATCAACAACATTCTCGATCTCTCTAAAATAGAGGCTGGTAAAACAACCCTTAACGAAAATAACTTCGATTTACACCGACTTCTTGACGACATCCACGATATGTTCCAACTTAAAGCTGACGGCAAAGGGTTGCAATTGTTACTGGAAAGAGACGACAGAATACCACGTTACCTGCGCACCGACGACATGAAACTACGTCAAGTTCTGATTAACCTGCTCAACAATGCCATCAAATTCACTGAAGTAGGAGGTGTTATCCTGCGAGCTAACACCATTGATAACCCCGAAAATTCCATGCTAAAACGGATATCCTTTGCTGTGGAAGACACCGGAGCGGGAATCGCCCCAGAAGAACTAGACAAGCTCTTTGAAGCCTTTGTCCAAACTGAAACCGGCAAACAAGCACAAGAAGGAACAGGGTTAGGGTTGCCTATCTCCCGTAAATTCGTGCAGTTAATGGGTGGCGATATCCAAGTAACCTCCGAAGTCGGAAAAGGGACAACCTTTAGTTTTGAGATTCAAGCAGAAGAGGTGAAAGCTGAAAACGTAGAAAGCCAAAAACCGAAACAGAGAGTTATCGCCCTAGCTCCCAACCAAACCCGCTATCGTATCCTGATCGTAGATGATAAAATCCTTAATCGCCAGTTGTTAGTGAAATTATTTAATCCCCTAGGTTTTGAACTCAAAGAAGCTAGTAACGGCAAAGAAGCGATCGAAATTTTCGAGGTATGGGAACCCCATTTGATTTGGATGGATATGCGGATGCCAGTCATGGATGGTTATGAAGCAACCCAGAAGATAAGAGCGACAACAAAAGGACAAGCGATCGCAATAATTGCTTTGACTGCAAGTGTGTTAGAAGAAGAAAAAGCAGTAATCTTGTCCGCAGGGTGTAGTGCTTTTATGAGAAAGCCATTTCGAGAGGAAGAGATATTTGAGGCCATGAGAGAACATATTGGGGTAGAATTTATCTATGAAGAAGCACAAAAGAAAGAAATTAAACTAACAAAGGATATATTAACGCGAGAAAATTTAGCAGTATTACCGGAAGAATGGCAAAGAGAATTAGAGGATGCTATCCTGAGTTCAGATCGTAAAACCATGAATGGTATAGTGGAGAAAATTGTTGTGGAGAATGAGGAGTTAGGGGAGGTTTTAAAAGAATCCCTTTATAACTTCGAGTATGAAAAAATCTTGGCGTTGCTAAATTAGTAGACTTCTTGCAGAAGTCAGGGAATAGGGAATAGGGAATAGGGAATAGGGAATGAAATTGTTGATTTAATATCTTGAATTTATTTTATTTTTGATTTTTGGAGATGTCTAGTGTATAATATTAATTATTTAGGAGTCAGGAGTCAGGAGTCAGGAGTCAGGAGGGAAGAAAAAAGAAGGAAGAAAGAGTAGTAGAAGGAGAATGTTTTTTGTTCGCGCTCCGATTAGGATATGATATCATACCTCAAATCAGCCACGCCAAAATCTTAAATATTTTATCTTAAACAGGACTTATATCATGTCCGGTAGCATCGGTATTGTAAAAGGGTAAGAATTCAGAATTTAGAATTTAGAATTTAGAATTCAGAAATTTGGGATGAAGGCTTGATTTATCTTGGAATTAAGGGTATTAACCCCAAAACAACTTAAAATTTCCTGTAGATCTGAACCCTTTGGTTTACACAAATGATGCAAGCGGACATGATATTACAGAGAACTAAAAGTTGCTCACAAAATTATTTTCCGTACCTTTTTCCTAAAAATATCTTCTCTATTCCCTATTCCCTATTCCCTATTCCCTCTATGTGTATTAATTATGATTGAAAATAACGGTCGAATTATTGTTGTTGACGATACCCCTGCTAATCTGCATTTATTATCCAATCTTTTGGAGGAACGCGACTATGAAGTTAGAGCTTTCCCCAGTGCTAAATTAGCCTTAATGGGAATGAAAAATTTCCTTCCCGAATTGATTTTATTGGATATTACGATGCCACAAATGAATGGTTATGAAATGTGCGAGTATCTCAAGGAAAATGAAAAATGGCGAGATATTCCCGTAATTTTTATTAGTGCATTGAACGAGATTTTTGACAAAGTTAAAGCATTTAGCGTCGGGGGAGTGGATTATATTACTAAACCAGTACAAGCTGAAGAAGTTTTAGCTCGTGTTGAAACACATTTACAACTTTTTCGGTTGCGAGAAATGCTCGAAAAAACTAACTTTATTCAGTCTCAAAAATTAGCCCAACAAAATCGACAACTCAAGACACTCAATCAAGAACTGGAAAAAACTAATAAGGAACTGAAAGAGAAATACTTGCAACTTGAAGAGGCGCAACTGCAATTAGTTCAAAGTGAAAAAATGGTGACTTTGGGCAATCTCGTGACTGGAATTGCCCACGAAATCAACAATCCTCTTGGGTTTATTGGTGGTAATATCGGCCTTGCAGAAGAATATCTGCAAGATTTATTAGTAGGACTTTCTCTCTATCAGAAACATTCCCATCTTGATGATGAAATCCTTGAAAAACTTGAAGACTTACAGCTAGAAGTTATTGCTGAAGATTGCCCCAAACTAATTGCTTCAATGCAAGAGGGATACAATATCATTCGCAATATCAGCAGATCTCTGGGAATATTTGCTCGTACAGATACCGATCAGAAAACCGAGTTTAATTTGCACGATGGAATTGACAGCACCTTGTTAATTTTAAAATATCGTCTCAAAGCTAACAAAGATCGTCCAGCTATTGAAATTATTAAAAATTATGCTAATATGCCACCAGTGCAATGCTATCCAGGGCAACTAAATCAAGTGTTTATGAACTTATTTGCCAATGCCATTGATGCCTTGAATGAAAGCAATGCTGGAAAAACTTTTCAAGAAATAAAAAAAGAACCAAATCGGATTACTATTAGAACGGAATTAAGCGAGGATAAACAGAAGGCGATCGTGCAAATTGCTGACAACGGAACAGGAATACCAGAAGAAGTGAAAGTCCGGATATTCGAGAAAGGATTTACCACCAAAGCAGTAGGCAAAGGAACAGGTTTGGGGATGGCGATCGCCCATCAAATAGTCACAGAAAAACACGGTGGTAAGATTAGCTGTGATTCAACACTTGGGCAAGGTACAATTTTTACGATCGTGATTCCCAGTTAACGAAGTCAGAAGTCAGTAGGGACTTGCTGGCCATTCGCCCGTACAGAAGTTGACGCATGTAACGGGGATTAGAGCAACGCTCCAAAAACGTTTTGCCGATCAAGGCGGGGTTTTAGACTCAATTAATTTTGATAAAATAAGGTAGGGAACATGGAACAGGGAGGAATACTTACAGCAGTTTTCATTTGGGTAGACCACAGTAGGGACGTTCCATGGAACGTCCCTACGGGGTTTTGCTTGTGACGATGTGGTTCATCAATCTGAAAAGCGCTGTAAGAGCAAGAAAAAACTTAAATTTCCTGTAGATATTTACCTTTTTGTTTACACAAACGATATCAGTGGACATGATATTAATTCTATTCAGATCCTGAGATGTTGAATTGTTGACAAGCAATATTTGCAGTATATGACATGAATAGTCCTCCATTTTTCCTGAAAAGGATGTTTGAATTTGGTAAGCTGTGATGCAAATTGGCGTTATAGCTGAAACGCTTTCCCTGTCTTTGGTTACCTGGATTTTACCATCAACCCCAACATAAAGTGTAGATGCGCGACAACTTATTATTAAGTCTAATCGATCGCCCCTCACCCAATCCATAATCGTTGCATAAATATACAAACTTCAGATGACTAGATTGGGTATTTCTCTGGAGGAACATTTTGTGCAGTGTATTGATATAGTGAACTAATCTTAAGGAACCTCTCAAATAGGTTCAAAATTCAAAGTTGAATGTAGGTTATCAAAATATTGAATATGTAAGTATGTTTGAACACGAGATATCGCAACCTTAATTTCCTTATACTCTATTAATTTTTGCTCATCTTTTCTTAAATCAGAGTTTTCCAAGATAGATACATGATTTGATTTATAACCTTCATCAGCGCCTAAGACTATAACCACAGGTTTTTCCTTACCTTTGGCGTTTTCTGCACCCCAAACAACATTCAGAAAACCAAGTGACGCCTTATTTCCTGAACCATCGAAAGTTTTTGCTTTGATTCCCTTCTTGTCCAAATATTTTTTTAAATTAGAAATACATGTTTCCCATGTATTTTCATCATCAATTCCAGCTTTTTTATCAGGAAGAACAATTACTAATATATCTCCAGGTAATAGCTTACTATCACTATCTGGATTATCAAAATTTAGATATGAAGATACTGTTTCATAAACATACTGATGTAAGTCATCTCTCGATTTTTGATCAAATAGTGGAAATGGTCCTACATCAGGTAAAATTTGCGTATTTTGACGTTCAGAAGCGTACAAAGGGAGATCCTCAACAATCTCTAGTGAGGCATTATGATTTTGAAAACTTTGCAAAAATTTTGCTATTGCTTTTGTATAGCGTAATTGAACATTTAATCCAAATTTCTTCATCTCCCAATCTCCAGGGTTACGAATGTGGACAGCAGTATGATAGACGGACTGGTTTGGATCTCCAACGATCATAGCTGATTTAGAATCTTGCTTTAAAAGCTGACCAACTAATTTTCTCTGATGATTTAGGAGATCTTGAACCTCATCGACAAAGAGATTGTCATATTCTATAATTTCACGTAACACCTTAAAGCTTACATCTCTCCAAGTACTATCTGCCTTGATAACAAACATTTCCGGATCTAATATAGAATTGTTGTCTAAATAAGCTCTATATTTATTGTATAAATGCCAAATCAGTCTTCTATATGCTTCATTCCTGTATGGTGCCTCTCTTACAAATCGTCCTCTATCAGTAATATTTTTTGGAATAATGTACCTAGTGATTGAAGAAACACAGTGATTCACTAGAGTTTCATTTTGCTCTTCGTTATAACGCCTACCTTTCTCTACATTATTTTCTCTAATAATCTCACGCAAAATTTTTCTACGTGTCTCCAGCGCCTTCTTTGTATTTTCAAACTCTTTCAAAGGAGCTAAGTTAGCTATACTACCCTCTAAAGATAATTCAACAAAATCTCTACACCACTCGTACAAACTATATACTTCTACAGTTTGTATTTTATCTTCTCTGATTTTGAGTTCGACTTTACCAGTTTTTGGATTAGGGATTTTATCAATCTTTTCTATCATACTAGAAATCAGATACTCTCCACATCCAAGATTTTCAAATCTTTGTTTAATATCTTCTGATTGATCGTTATTGAACGTAATGAAAAGAATATGCTTTCTACGACCTTTATCAATAGCTTCGTTGATCAATTTTAGCGCACGAACTACCATAAGCTGAGTTTTTCCTGTGCCTGGACCTGCTAAAACTCTAATAAAACTATCCTCTTTTAAGGAAAAAATATCATTTTGGTCTTCTCTAGCAGAGATCAGCTCTGACCAGAACTCTATAGATTCTTCAATACTACTTAAACGACTAGTCTCAACTTTATCTTCCCGGTCAGAAAGACCATGGTCTGAAAGCAATTCACGAGGATCATGCGACTTGACGTCGAAATGGTCTAAAATCTTACCTTCTAAAGCTTCTCTAAGAGCATCATCAATGTTTATGTTATATAATTCATCAATAGCGTCATCAAAGTTATAGTTCTTCAAGTCAACCAAGCTAAACAATGTTTCATAATCTAACTCATTTAGTCTAGGTTTTAGTTCAGGATCGCTAGGATTAAACCATACTATATTTCTAAGAATAATCTCTGGCTTCAAGTCGAATTCTAGCTTACTCCTAACTCCTTGACCTTGATGTTCAATTTCTCTATACCTTTTGAAGATTTTAAAATATTCTATTCTTTCTTTCTCTTTGAGTCTATAAACCTTTTTTGAACTTAGAGGTAAAAGACCTGTGAATACCGATAAAGAAGTACCTTTATCATAGCTCAAATAATCATAATATATGCCTAGAGAATTAGAACTAGGATAGTTTTTTGGTACAGGAAATAAAGATTTATTGGAAGTAGTTGATAAATCGCCAATAGCATAAAGAGATTTCTCTGAAGATACATTTGCTGCTCTAACATTCTTAAAAAATCTCTGATTTACTATAGCAGGGAATGACTTTTTGCTTCCATCCAGGGGGTGATTATGAACTTCAAAGTCATGAATTAAAATCAGATTATTTTCTTTTGAAAAGTGTATAGCTGGATTATAATAATCACCGTTCACAACAGCATTTAAAACTTCATCTTTCTTCTCTAAATCAGTGGCTAAAAAGTCAAATAGTTTTGAAAGCCTATCTGCAAACTTCCTTTTTACTTCTCCAGGACTATGTGACCAGGAAAATAATTTAGAAGTTACTTTAGATGAGAATAAAAAAATCATAAATAGCCCCTTATATTACATATCTTTCAATTGGTAATAGTATAACTCAAAGAATTGTCGAGCGTGCCTCACCCGAGCCACAATAGTTACAAAAATATATAAACTTCACATGGCAGGATTGGGCATCTCTCCAAAAGAACATTTAATACCAATTACTATGCATTAATGCTATACTTCAGCTATGCTTAAACACCTCAATATTTACCAAGATTAAAAGTCTGTTTTTGACAATTTAAGGTGGGTTAGTATAGATTTTTCCTATTTTTCCTCTCCCCAAGCCTCCCACACTTCCCACACTTCCCCACCCAATCTTATGTAGCATTCTTTTTGAGAAATGGTATAAGATCAGCCCCTTGTCCCAGATGCTGTAGCTTGGAATAAAAACTCCCTCGCTCACAAACAACCACAGAATGCGAGTCCGCCGATTTTGGGACGGTGCGGAGCAAGGAACATAGATAATTAGCCCATCTTCAATAATGAATAATTAACAATTAATAATTAATAATTACCTCTTCTTAAAAAGAAGAGGATTGGTTAAAAAGAAAATTTTTTTTATTTTTTCTCCTTGAAAGGAGAGGCTTTAAACCTTTATTTTTCGGTAATCCTGGTGTTCCTCCAGATACGTCAAAACATGGCAAAAATTCGTCCCGCCTCGTCGATAAAATTTCAGGGCAAATAGCCATTTGCCCCTACGATAAAGGAATACTTACCAAGAAAGGAAACGGACACTAAGGGATGGTAGTTCTGCGTAAGTCCTGATTAAGATAAATACTTTTTCTTAGGGTGCATCTTAATGCAAGAAAAAAGCCAAAAATTTATTGCTTTTAGGGAACAGGGAACAGGGAACAGGGAACAGAGAATAGGGAATAGGAAAAAAGTATTTTGGCAAATATGAGATGCACCCTTTTCTTATTCATCCGAAAACTATTAAAAATTAGAAAAATTCTTCTATATCATTATCATTACTTGATTCCAGATTTTTATCCTCTTTAATTTCTGACTGGTTTGCCAAGTCCTGTACATTATTTTTTTTCTCTTTTCCATATTTTGCTCCTGGTTCTGCTGCACGTTTAGCAGCCGGATTATTAATTTCATAAATCGGCTCATTCTGAGTATTTTCTAATGGCTGAAATTCTGATTTTTCCTGTTTTTGCTCTTGAGATTCAACAGATTTTTTGACATTATTTTTTTTCTCATTTCCATATTTTGCTCCTGGTTCAGCAGCCAGTTTAGCAGCCGGATTATTAACTCCATAATTAGGTACTGGTCTGATAACTTCTAACTGCTGAACTTGAGAATTTTCCTGATTTTTATCTTCAGATTTAGGAGATTTGTGCCGCCTAATTCCACCTCTACGTCTCCGAGAAGTTTGCTCTTCCGTGGTATTTTCCGTAACAACTTCATACAGAATTGCTAACTTATTTTTATCGCTACCTCGACGCAAAATTCGACCTAATCTTTGAATATATTCTCGTTCGCTACCTGTACCAGACAAAATAATTGCTACCCTCGCATCTGGCACATCAACACCTTCATTTAAAACATGAGAAGCGACAATAGTTTTATATTCCCCAGTCCGAAATTTACTTAAAACTTCATGGCGTTCTTTGACAGGAGTTTGATGAGTAATTGCCGGAATTAAAAAGTCATGGGAAATTCGATAAACCGTTGCATTATCCGCCGTAAAAATTAAGGTACGTTCAGGAAAATGTTGAGCAAGTAAATTAGCAAGAGTTCGCAATTTTCCATCAGTACCAAGAGCAATTTCTTTAGCTTGACGATGAGATAACATGGCTCGACGACCAGCAGTAGAACGAGCGCTCGCTATAACAAAATTTTTCCAACCATTTACTCCTCCTAATTTAATATTTGCCTGTTTTAAAAAGTCATCTCTAATTGTCATTAACTTATTATATTCTTCCCGCTCCTGTTGCGAAAGTTTAACCATTATTTGCACGATTTTATGGTCAGCTAAAGCAGCACCTGCTAACTCTTCGGGAGTTTTGCTGAAAACGGTAGGTCCGATTAAATGATCTAGGTCAGAATGACGTCCATCGGAACGGTTAGGAGTTGCTGTTAAACCGAGGCGATAAGGAGCGATCGCGTATTCGGCAATTACGCGATAAAAATCAGTGGGCAAATGGTGACATTCATCGAAAACTAAGAGAGCATATTTATTGCCGATCGCCTCCGCGTGAATAGTCGCACTATCGTAAGTCGCCACTAAAATTGGGGTTTTATCTCTGGAACCACCTCCGAGTAAACCCACCTCCACATCAGGAAAAGCTGCGTTCAAATGTGCATACCATTGGTGCATCAAATCTAGAGTTGGTACAACCACCAGGGTACTGCGGGGAGTTGCCTGCATTGCCAGTTGCGCCAAATATGTTTTACCAGAAGCAGTCGGGAGAATGACAACACCATTTCTACCGCTTTGTTTCCAAGCTTTCAATGCAGCTTCTTGATGGGGATAGGGTGGCATCTCGAAACTAGGGATAAGTTCGAGAGGTGCAAATTCTTTTGCTTTGTCAACAAAGTCGATTTTTTCTGCTTTTAAGAGTTCCACTAAAGGGCGATAGTCTATTGCCCGAACTCGGAATTTTTCCACCCTGTCGTCCCAGGTAGCGTAGTCAATCCAAGCTTTCCCCTGGGGTGGGGGATGGAGGATAAGAGTGCCGCGATCGAATGAGATTGTTGGTTGACGATACATTGATTTAAAAATATCCTTGATTCAAAACTTTATTTAGAGATAAATTACTATTATCAATTAATACTTGAATTTTATCAATCATCCTTTGAAAAACATCAGGATAATTAATATTTTAAAGCATCTAAAAATTCTGCATATTCTTGTCTATGAATACGTCTTGCCTCCGGTGTTTTATGTTCTTGTCTAAGATTAGCAGAAAGACGCTTTGATTGACGCACTATTAAAATATCATCAAGCTGAGTTGATACAATAGAAACTGATGTCATATCTAGAAATTCGCAAATCAAAAAGTATAGGGAACGAGGAACAGCTATTTTTAAATCTCTGCTAGTAGCAATTGCTTCTTGAAACACAGAAATCATTAATAGACATCTCCAGAAAAGAGGGAACAGGGAACAGGGAACAGGGAACAGGGAAGAAAAATTGATAATTTATGGATAAGAATTGATTTTAATTTTTATTTTTGGAGATGTCTAATTCTTTTCCCCTATCCCCTATTCCCGACTCCCTACTCCCTCTTTTTCGGAGATGTTTATTGTTTATATCCATCAACAAATTTAGGTGGTGGTGCTGAGGAATGGTAGAGAGAGTGTGGGAGGTGTGGGAGGTGTGGGAAGTTGGTTCGTGTGGGAAGTTGGTTCGTGTGGGAAGAAATTACAAAACTTATGTATCTTCGCCATTCCTCAGCAGGACTACCCAAATTTATTTTGGCAGCACTTCATCAGTCAGTTAGAATTAGAATTAACAAAAATTACATAACTAGCCGATTTTCACTTATGAAAACCAAGATCCCATTATACCATCCCCAGTTAGGTAAGTATCTAATATCATATCGTAAGGAATTGAAGAAGGATAGTCGACTCAAAATAGGTATAATTTTGCTAATTCCAGGTTTACTTTTCCTGTCAATACTCGTTTTTATGTTTCTGGCTGGAGGTGGAATAACTGACAATGACAAGCCACTGTTAATTCTTTGGGTTGTAATATTAGGAGCTAAGTTGTCAATTGGAGGTGTTTTGGTTGGACTTGCTTTAATCACTCCTCGTGGAAATCAAGAACTGTATGAAGGAGGACTTGTCTTTACTCAAGGAAATCAGCCCAAAATCATTCCCTTTGATCAAATTATTACCGTATGGCAAAAGCAAATTGATATGTCTTTCTACAGTCAAAAGCCATCACTCGGTGTTACTAAATTGTACGGAAAAAGGCTCTATCAATATCGAATTGAGACAAAAGATCAGGGGATGGTAATTTCAGAAATTCAAGAGATTGGCAATTATACTGTAGAGATGTTGAAGCAACGAGAGCTTCCCCGTCTCAGAGCTATCTATAAACAAGGCAACGATATTCAATTGGGTAAGCTGACTCTAAATCAATATGGGATCAAGTATAAAAAGAAAAAATTGCCCTGGTCAAAATTAAGATCAATCGGAATTAATCGATACTATCAGCTCATTATTAAATCTAAAAAGAATTTAATATTTATACCATGGCTTACTATTGAAGCCGAGAAAATTCCGAATTTTCCGGTGCTTTGGCAAATCTTAATGGAGCTGCAAATCCAAATGGGATTTCGACTATACAGTAACTGAAAAACAGCGAATCCCAGGGAGTGACAAGTTAGTTGAAAGCCATATATAAAAAGGGAATTGCGTTCGGGACTTGACAATATTTACTACCACCCTTTATTTGGATTGTTTTTTTTGTCTTCGGGCAAAGTTATAGATGTCGGGACTTACGCAATCCCTACCAACAAACCGGGTTTATTGCTTGATTATTGTCTCTCAAACCACCAAGCTTCCTTGATCAACCCGGTTTCTGCGCAAGTCCTATTTATATAACAAATCAGAACTATTTCCTCTACCAACCGAAAGATCAAAAATCTTCTCTGAGAAATATTGTTATATCTTAAACAACTCAAAAATTATGCTAGTTTCTTAACCATTATATATATCATTCTAACTTCCTAATAGTTAGAAAATTGCATTTAACTATCTAATGTGAGTCTAGGAAGCGATCGCAAAAAAAATAGCTATAATTAAAACTTTTCTCTCGGATTAAATCTAGACTTAATGAAAAATCTTAGCAACTACTAAGTTGGGTTGGCCAAAAAATTTATCTTTATGACAAGTTTGCTATGCTGAGAATACAAAAGAATAAATTTTTGGTAGTCCTGCTGAGGAATGGCGAAGATACATAAGTTTTGTAATTTCTTCCCACACGAACCAACTTCCCACACGAACCAACTTCCCACACGAACCAACCTCCCACACTCTCTCTACCATTCCTCAGCACCACCACCAAATTTTTGAAGGATTTTACCTATGGTTCAGTAAAGGCTAAATTCCTGAGAAATAGCTGAGTCAGAGTTTTATTGCAGAATATCATGTACACAGCTAAGTTAACAAATCAGCTCTTTAGGACGCTCCGGTAAACTTATAGATATATCTAAATAAAAACTCCAAGGTATCGTGACCGAGATAACGTTTACTTTCAAAAAAAGTGAGCTTGCTTACCATTTAAACGACTTAAACGTTTTGATTAGATTTGTGGTAAGTCCTATGCTTTTGTCAATCTTGTTCTAGAGCAAGGGGTTCATTTAACTTGCTTATTAGCCTTATCAGTTTAATTTTAAATATTAATTTACAATACTTCAAAAGATCGGTTACTATTACTATAAGTTAAAGAAAAGTTAAGGTATTCCTAAGCTATCCCTGGAGCGGATAATTTACCACCTTGAAAAGAGTTATAAAAACCAACAATCCCAATTAAAAATTAAAATTTAACCATGACTAATAACTACTCCTCAGATACAGATAAATATTTAGAAAATTACCCCGAAATAGATAAACCAGAAGAAGCTTGTGGTGTTTTCGGGATTTATGCCCCAGAAGAAGATGTTACTAAACTTACCTATTTTGGTTTGTATGCTCTACAACACCGAGGTCAAGAATCAGCAGGAATTGCTACTTTTCAAGACGATCAACTATACATACACAAAGGAATGGGGTTAGTATCTCAGGTCTTTAATGAGTCAATCTTACAACAGTTGCCTGGTAATATAGGTATTGGTCATACTCGTTATTCTACTACTGGGTCTAGTCTGATTATCAATGCTCAACCTGCTGTTGTTGATACTCAGTTGGGGCCACTAGCTTTAGCGCATAATGGTAATCTTGTCAATACAGCAGAATTAAGGGAAGAGTTAGTCAAACGTGGGTGTGATTTTAAAAGCACTACAGATTCAGAAATGATTGCATTAGCGATCGCCACAGAGGTTAAGATTGGTAAAAGCTGGCTAGAAGCTGCTATTTGTGCTTTTCATTTATGTCGGGGGGCCTTTAGTTTAACTATTGGTACTCCAGAAGGTTTGATGGGAGTACGTGATCCTCACGGTGTAAGACCTTTGGTGATTGGTACTTTGGAAGGGACTAATCCAACAAGATATGTCCTAGCTTCGGAAACCTGTGCTTTAGATATTATTGGTGCGGAATATCTGCGAGATGTTGAACCTGGAGAGTTAGTTTGGATTACAGAAGAAGGTATGGCTTCTTTTCACTGGAATCAAAAACCCCAGAGGAAGTTATGTATTTTTGAAATGATTTATTTTGCCCGCCCCGATAGTATTATGGAAGGGGCTAGTTTATATAGCTACAGACTTAGAATTGGACGTCAGTTAGCAAGAGAATCATTAATAGACGCAGATATGGTAATAGGTGTTCCTGACTCTGGCATTCCAGCAGCGATCGGTTTTTCCCAAGAATCAGGTATTCCTTATGCAGAAGGATTAATCAAAAATCGCTACGTTGGGCGTACCTTTATTCAACCGACTCAACACATGAGGCAATCAGGTATTCGTATGAAACTTAACCCTCTGAAAGATGTGTTAGAAGGCAAGCGAGTGATTATAGTTGATGATTCAATTGTTCGGGGTAATACGAGTCAGAAAATTGTTAAAGCTTTACGAGATGCTGGTGCAACAGAGGTTCACATGAGAATTTCTTCTCCACCAGTTACTCATCCCTGTTTTTATGGAATTGATACAGATAATCAGGAACAATTAATAGGAGCAACAAAATCAGTGGCAGAAATTGCTGAAAAAATAGGTGTTGACTCTTTAGCATATTTGAGTCGGGAGGGGATGTTGAAATCAACAGAAGAAGACCCCAAGACTTTTTGTTCTGCCTGTTTTACTGGTGACTATCCTATTCCTTTACCAGAAAAAATGAAGCGTTCTAAACTAATGTTGGAAAATCCAGTTCAAGTTTGACATACTCCCGACGTTGCGCTTACAAGGGCATCGCGGGATTCTTCAGTCAGAGTTGCTCTGACCGCTGTTTTAACAGAGGTGATGTCCTTCCCCTGTGTTGATAAAAATCATAATCTATTGATTTGTAATTGTCAATAGCTATAGTCAATATATATCCTACAATATAATATGTATGCTACAAAGAGAAAATCCCCGATGAACAACACAGATAACGCTCGGCTTTCCCATCCCGACGCTCCCCTCCCCCCTTGGAAAGGGGGATTAGGGGGGATGGAGAGCGCGGGACTTCCCGTCGGGGGAGTTAAATAGGGTGTGCTGAAAAAAGCCTAGTGTGGGAAGTGTGGGAAGTGTGGGAAAACAGGGAAAGTAGGAGAAATAATTTTTCCTTGATTTTTCTGCCTCGCTCTGCCCCAAAGTCCTCACTTTATGCAGCTCTTTTCGCCGAAAAACTGATACTTTTTCGCGACTTAAAATGACTAAAACCTTTATCTATAAATGCTTTGATATTTAATCAGCAGAGCAATAATTATTGATAACTATTCTACCAGACAATAATATAAAACGATAGAATATTATTTTGATAATTAGTTACTAATAATTAAAATTTTTTGCTGAAAATTCCCATACCTTTTTCCACACTATAGTTTGGGTTTTTCAATCAACAATAATACAGTAATCAGGAATGATTTGTGAGAATTTTTATGATAGTTAATTTGAGCTGAAAACTCTAAAAATTCTGACTTCTGTAGGGGCGATTTCCGTTTTTCATGCTCCTACATTACGCGAATTGCCCCTACCACCAAAATCTTATAACTTAAATAGGATTGCTATATTTACTCGCTCATATTATCAATTCTTTTTTGATATTCATCCTGATCTTCAGTTTTAAATAAATCATTCATTAACCAATCTAATAGCCCCATTTCATCATCATCAACATCATAATCATCTTTACCAAAAATTTTCAGGAAATACGTTAAGCTCTTATTTTCAAGATTATCATAAACTTCTTTTCTGGCTTCACTATCAGAAATATTATCGTCTTTCTTTGCCTCCTTAGCTTGCTTGATTAATTCTTGAAATTTTTCTCTATCTTCTTGACTGCTCATTTTTTCTCTCCATTTTTCTGTAACTTATAAACTTTAAGTTCAACCTTTCTCATTAATACTTTGCTAAATTATTTCATACAACTTTTACAGTTTTATACTTTTTATAACTTCTTAATACTAACGATAATTACTTGAGAATATCCCCATCCGTAACATTTGTTTGTCCCAAATATTTCTCAAGATAAGGCGAAAACACCTCATAAATTAATGTCAGCGGTTGGCCATGATGCCAAAACAGATAATGTCGTCCCCAAAATGGTCCAGATTCACCAAAAGCTAACTCTAATTCTCTAGAATGACCATAATAAATTCCTTGGACATCTCGATACAATTCTGTCCGCAAACTAGCTAAACTTGCCCAAATTGGTAAAGACCGATTTTGCAAATACTCATCGACATGACTTGCTTCCCACCAAGATGTAGCATAGGCTAATCTTTGTCCAGAACCTGTTTTTAACCATACTTGTCGCCGTAATCTTGGACCAGGTACAGCATTAATTAAATCGGGAGCATTATCAAGATTCATGCCAATAGGGGACATATCTATTACATCAACTTCTGTTGGTTCAGTTGTCAATAGCTGCAAGTGACGAGTTGGGGAACCATCCCCAAGAAGCAATATTTGCCATGGGGGCGAAAGTTGGGAGTGGGGTAAACCTTGGCGAACGACTTCTTCTCCTCCTTGCCATAAGGGAGTTAAGGAATACCATCCTCTGGGTTGTGTTATGGGGTTTTTGGGTGAAATAGCAGTCATTTCAGTTATAGCGCTAGGCGCTAGGGAATAGGGAATAGGGAATAGGGAATAGTAATCTGTCAAAGGGTTTTCCTACGGAATGCTGCGCAAACAGGATTTATAAATGTCCACGCCCTTTGCTTCGACTGCTATATCAGTTAAATGTTCTTCTTTACAAAACTTAACTTCTTAAGTTAATCATAGCGTCTTTACTTAATTCCTTCTACTAGCATCACACTTCAGCAATCTTATTTCAGTTGTAACATTTTGGTGGTAGTTAGGTAGGAAAGCTATCGAATTAGGGACGTACGGAACTTATCAAAAGTCTTTAGTTGAAAGTTAATTATTATAGTGCTACGCGCTAGGGAATAGGGAATAGTAAACTGCCAAAAGGTTTTTCTTATAGGGAAATGCTCCGCAAACAGGATTTAGAAATGTTCTAACCTTTAAAAATTTTTACAACTAATTTAGGATTACTATAAAATGTTAATCATCATATTTTTTATTATTTGTCAAAAAAAATCAATTCCAACATTTATTCAAAGGTTTTATGACTTTTTGAAACATTGAGTATGAGACAAGAGAAAAGATAAGGTAATTTTAGGAAAGAAAAACAATGAATAAAAAACCCGATTCATCTTGATGGAAATCAATGACTAATAAGCCTTCAGAAGTTAGAGAAAATTTTAGTAAAAAAGTTTCTCTTGCTGGCGAATCAATGAATGAGCATGAAAATTTAGTAGAAGTTAAATGAATATTTGCTTGATTCATTAAAAACCTGAGAGCTGACCCCTAATAACTGAATTATCAAACATTTATTCCAAGGTTTGTTTGATGACTTTTTGAAACATTGAGTATGAGACAAGAGAAAAGATAAGGTAATTTTAGGAAAGAAAAACAATGAATAAAAAACAGGATTCATCTTGATGGCAATCAATGACTAACAAAGCTTCAAAAGTTAGAGAAAATTTCAGTAAAAAAGTTTCTCTTGCTGGCGAATCAATGAATGAGCATGAAAATTTAGTAGAAGTTAAATGAATATTTGCTTGATTCATTAAAAACCTGAGAGCTGACCCCTAATA
>NZ_JAAHHT010000015.1:0-8035 GCF_010672085.1 Okeania sp. SIO3I5 | reverse complement strand
AAGTTAGAGAAAATTTCAGTAAAAAAGTTTCTCTTGCTGGCGAATCAATGAATGAGCATGAAAATTTAGTAGAAGTTAAATGAATGTTGGCTTGATTCATTAAAAACCTGAGAGCTGACCCCTAATAGCTGAATTATCAGAACATTTATTCCAAGGTTTGTTTGATAATTTTTTGAAACATTGAGTATGAGACAAGAGAAAAAATAAGGTAATTTTAGGAAAGAAAAACAATGAATAAAAAACCCGATTCATCTTGATGGCAATCAATGACTAACAATGCTTCAGAAGTTAGAGAAAATTTCAGTAAAAAAGTTTCTCTTGCTGGCGAATCAATGAATGAGCATGAAAATTTAGTAGAAGTTAAATGAATGTTGGCTTGATTCATTAAAAACCTGAGAGCTGACCCCTAATAACTGAATTATCAGAACATTTATTCCAAGGTTTGTTTGATAACTTTTTGAAACATTGAGTATGATAAAAGAGAAAAGATTAGGTAATTTTAGGAAAGAAAAACAATGAATAAAAAACCCGATTCATCTTGATGGAAATCAATGACTAACAAAGCTTCAGAAGTTAGAGAAAATTTCAGTAAAAAAGTTTCTCTTGCTGGCGAATCAATGAATGAGCATGAAAATTTAGTAGAAGTTAAATGAATGTTGGCTTCATTCATTAAAAACCTGAGAGCTGACTGCTAATAGCTGAATTATCAGAACATTTATTCCAAGGTTTGTTTGATAAATTTTTGACACATTGAGTATGATAAAAGAGAAAAGATTAGGTAATTTTAGGAAAGAAAAACAATGAATAAAAAACCGGATTCATCTTGATGGAAATCAATGACTAACAATGCTTCAAAAGTTAGAGAAAATTTCAGTAAAAAAGTTTCTCTTGCTGGCGAATCAATGAATGAGCATGAAAATTTAGTAGAAGTTAAATGAATGTTGGCTTGATTCATTAAAAACCTGAGAGCTGACCCCTAATAACTGAATTATCAAACATTTATTCCAAGGTTTGTTTGATAAATTTTTGAAACATTGAGTATGAGACAAAAGAAAAGATAAGGTAATTTTAGGAAAGAAAAACAATGAATAAGAAACAGGATTCATCTTTATGGCAATCAATGACTAACAAAGCTTCAGAAGTTAGAGAAAATTTCAGTAAAAAAGTATCTCAAGCTAGCGAATCAATTGGCAATAAATCTTCAGAAGCAGCTAAAAATAAAGCTTCAGAAATGGAAGAATTTATCAGTAAAAAAGCATCAGATGTTGGCAAATATTTTAGAGAAACTGCTAAAGAATCTACTTTAAAAAAACAACAAAGCAATTCAGAAGTATGGCAAGAAACAGAAAATAATTTAGAACAAGAAGAAATCTATCATATCTTTGTTGGTTATCAAACTGCTAATCAGGGAGGTACTCAGAAAGTTACTCTTAAATCAGGTAAAAGTTATAACGTTAGAATTCGCCCTAATAGTACGGAAGGCTCGACTTTACGACTACAAAAATGTGGTGTAAAGAGTGATGATGCTTTCCTAGTTTTACATACTTTTTATAATCCCGAATTAAACCTAGACCGTCGGATTAATAGTTTAGTAATTCGTGCATCAATTTATGAAAGAAGTAAAACTAGATGTTTAGAAGCTTATAACAGAATTAATTCTGGTTTATATACTTATGATTTAGCAGCACTGAATCTATTAGATTTTATTCTAGAGTCATCAAATATAGATTCACTGATTGGTTTATGCTACAGAATTGCTAGTGAAAATTCTCGGTGGATTGGCATTGATAAAGGTTTAGAACAAGTTTTAGATTCTAGCAATTTAATGGAAGTTGAAAAGCAAAGGTTGAAAGGTATTTATCTATATATTAAATCTGGAGAACCTATGCCTAATTTTGAGAAATTTAGACAATTAGATGCAATTATTTTAAATTCAGCGATCGCTCCGGAGTTAAAAGATAAATATTTATTGGCAAGTGCAACTTCAATGGCAGTGAGAATAGATATGTTAATTGTAAATTTGATTTCTAATAGTTCAGAGATAGATAAGAATAAGCATCGTAAATATTTATCTATTTATCAACAACTTAGGGAAGGTGCAACAGTAGATAATGGGATTATAGAAAATTTAGACAGTGTAATTTTGCAAGCTGAAATTCCCTGGATTTGTAAAATTGTATATCAGCTTTTAAGAGATAGATATTTTGCATCAGACTTAGAAGTAAATAATAATGATTTTCACACAGTTTTTAGCAAATTCAAGAAAGCAGAAAAATTTGTTAAACAGGCGGAAAATTCAGAAAAAATTACAAATAGCTTTGGTAGTATTCCTATTCAAAAAGGAATGTTAATTGAAGGAGTGAATGATGCTGTAATTAATGGTGGTGTTGGGGTATTAGCAGGAGTAAAAGTATTAAAAGGTGGAGAAGCTTTAATTGGAGCAGTAGGTTTAGTAGCGATCGCTTCGACTTTAGAGATGAGTACAAAGGATAAAATTAAATTAGGAATTACTGAGGAAGGTAATTTTTCTGGGGAGGTTGCTTATAGTGGAATGATGAATACTATTAATCAAGTTAGTTGGGTTTTTGGTGATGGAGGAGAAAGAAAGTTAGAGCAGGAACTTGATATTTTTAAGATGTTTAAGGGGAATCAAAATAGAAAACAAATTTTGCAAGAGTTAGAAACTAAATTGTATACTTCAAATTAACCAAAAGTGTAGGGTTTTCAAAGTAGATGATTCTGTATTTATTATCCAAGATTATCAAGGTTAGATTTACAGAGTTGGCAGTGGTGGAAAAGTAAAAATTTTAATCGAAAAAATTAGAGTAAGTAAGGGTGCTCAAACATCTACAGAAACAAAAATAGTTGCATTGTCAAGATGAGCTAATTTTAGATAAATTAAATTCTCTACAAGCAGGAGATGAAGTATATGTGTTTGGAAGTTTAGAGAAATTAGATAGAGCTAATACTGGGTTCAAAAAATCAAAAATCAGAGGTTAATTATTTTAACCCCTGATTATTTTCGACTATTTTTCCAATGCGGATGGCGAGACTCGAACTCGCAAGGCAAAGCCACACGCCCCTCAAACGTGCGCGTATACCAATTCCGCCACATCCGCTCTAGTTAGTATTTATCAGCCAAACTTAAATTAAATTATCGAATTTTGGCTAACAATATACAATAATAACATGAAATTCTCGAATGTGTACAAGAAATTTTATCAAATCTTTTTGATATAGCAATCCTCTTTAGTCACAGTAAGAATTTAGGAACACCCGTATTAGTAGCGTGTCTAGCTTGAAAATGTGGGTAAAAAAAAACCTAACCCCCCAACCCCACAACTATCCCCCCTGCCCCCCTTTGAAAGGGGGGGTAGGGAAGGGGGAGCAGTTCCCTCTCCTACAACGAGAGGGGTTAGGGGAGAGGTCTTCCGAGTTGCTCCCTCCTTACCCAAAATTTTAGTCTAGACATCCTACTAGCTTCTGACTAAAAAATAAGATCAATAACCTTCCCTTTCAAGGGGATGAAAAAAAATAAACTTTAGTATTTCAACCCTCTGACTTTAACCAGAGGCTGATAACTTATAACTTATAACTCAAATGCGATTCTCTAAAATCCTAATAGCCAACCGAGGCGAAATAGCCCTACGCATTCTCCGTACCTGCGAAGAAATGGGCATAGCCACCATCGCTGTCCACTCAACCATAGACCACCAAGCCCTCCATGTCCAACTAGCAGACGAAGCAGTTTGCATAGGCGAACCTACCAGTAGCAAAAGCTACCTCAACATCCCCAATATTATCTCGGCAGCTCTGACTCGTGACGCCTCTGCCATCCATCCAGGATATGGCTTTCTAGCCGAAAATGCCCGATTTGCAGAAATTTGTGCTGACCATGACATTGCCTTTATCGGTCCATCTCCAGAAGGAATTAGGGCCATGGGAGACAAATCTACAGCCAAAGAAACTATGCAAAAAGCTGGAGTTCCTACAGTTCCTGGAAGTGACGGTCTTCTCAAAGACGAAAAAGAAGCTGTGGCGATCGCTGAAAAAATCGGTTTTCCCCTAATGATTAAAGCCACCGCTGGAGGAGGGGGACGAGGGATGAGACTGGTTCGCCAAGCTGAGGATCTCTCGAAATTATTCCAAGCAGCGCAAGGAGAAGCAGGGGCAGCTTTTGGCAACCCAGGACTTTACATAGAAAAATTCATTGAACGCCCCCGTCACATAGAATTTCAAATTCTGGCAGATAGTTACGGAAATGTGATTCACCTGGGAGAAAGAGACTGTTCTATTCAGCGTCGCCATCAAAAGCTACTAGAAGAAGCTCCAAGTCCAGCATTAAATCCTAAACTTCGACAAAAAATGGGCGAAGCTGCAGTCAAGGCAGCCAAGTCTATTAATTATATTGGTGCTGGTACTGTAGAATTTCTCCTAGACCACTCTGGTCAGTTCTACTTTATGGAGATGAATACTAGGATTCAAGTAGAACATCCAGTTACAGAAGCAATTACAGGACTTGATTTAATTGCCGAACAAATTAGAGTTGCCCAAGGGGAGAAATTACAACTAACCCAAAAACAAATCAACATAAATGGTCATGCCATAGAATGTCGCATCAATGCTGAAGACCCAGATCACAATTTTCGCCCTAATCCAGGACGTATTAGTGGATATCTACCACCAGGAGGTCCAGGAGTTAGGATGGACTCTCATGTTTATACAGATTATGAAATTCCACCTTATTATGATTCTTTAATTGGTAAACTTATAGTTTGGGGAAATGACCGTCTTACTGCTATTCAGAGAATGAAACGTGCTTTAAGGGAATGTGCTGTTACGGGAGTTCCGACTACCATAGGTTTTCATCAAAAAATTTTAGAAACCCCTGAATTTATGAATGGGGAAGTCTACACTAACTTTGTTGAAAATATGATGAAGCAAGAAGCAAAATAATCCCCTTATGATTGGGCAACGGTTCATTAATGGATAATGGATAATTGATAATTGATAATTGATAATTACCTCTCCTTTTTAAGGAAAGGATTGACTAAAAGGAAAAGATTGATTTTTTTGATCTTGAAAGGGGAGGCTTTAAACCTGAATTATCTAATTTGAATTATCTAATTATTTAATTTTTTAATTATTAATTATTTTGCTAAATACAAAAAGTGAAAACTTATCTAAAAGTTATCAAAATTACTCATACTCATAACTATAGCTATAAAACTAAAATAGATAAGTTTTATCAGTTGTTAATTCGTTATTTAGTCGAATAAGAGTAACAAAAGGATTGTATTAAACCAGGGAAAATAAATTATTAAATGCAGATGTAAATAATGCATAATTAGAGCATATGAAGGAGTTAGATAGAAATAGGAAGAGAAAATTAGATATCAAAAAAACTCTTTCATTATCAATTATCAATTATTCATGTAATTCCTGATGTCTTAGACCCAGAAATAAAGAGTTTGCCGTTTAACCCTGTAGTCGTTGCTCCACTTGCGAACAACTAGGCTTTCAGGTTTTCTCGTTCAGTTTGAGTAAGTTTAGTTGAGGGGTTTTGCTTAAATCTTAAATTTAAATAAGGTATTCAAGAAGCTGAAAAGTTGAGAAACTTGGATAGCTATATCCAAGTTTTAAGATAGCTATCTTTGATAATGTCCGATTTTGGAGATAACTTCACTTATTTAGCTACAGCATCATTTTCAATAAACCTTGCTGACCTAAAAGCATCTCTCGCAGCAAGCTGAAAATACCTACCCAAATAATTGGGCTAATATCTACCCCACCCAGAGGAGGCACAATTTTTCTTGTGGGAGCTAAAAATGGTTCGGTAGGCCAAAAAATCAAATTAAATGGAAATTGATTAATATTTACCTGGGGATACCATGTCAGAACAATTCGGAAGATAAATAAGAAAGTCATTAACCCCAGGGTAATGTTAAACTAAGCCAGTTTGTTACCAAACCGACTCGTCTTCAGAACCGTGCGTGAGATTTTCACCTCACACGGCTCCTCTCTTAGACGTCCTTTGTCATAGGTACATCCTTGCCTTAATTAATAATTAATAATTAATAATTAATAATTAAAAACAAATTAATTGTTCATTATTAATTGTTCATTATTCATTATTGAAAGGCAGTTTTACTGTCGTGGCAATGTCGGTGCAACAGTTGTTTATTTTTAATTGTGTTGTCACCACCTGTAGACCTTGGTTTTATATGGTCAACTTCCATAAGGTCAGTTGGTCCAAAGGTCAGTCCACAAAATGCGCATTTATTCTTTTGCTGTTTTAACAGCGTTGTGACTTCTTTCCTTACGCCTGGATGTTTACCGATTCTACTACTCCAATAAGTCCAGTCGCCGTCATACGGGGATTTATTACCTTTCACTTTGATGTGTCTTTCAATGGAAACATCTGAGTGTAGGTTTAGTATATATTCGCCATCATTAAGTACCCAATTCCTGGTTTCTTTAACTTTGGGGAAATACTTTTTCTTTACCCATTTGGCAGACTTATTTGGGTGCCTCCTACTTGCCCATCTCCATAATCTTTTCCAAAAGTGGTTATCCATTTTACTGAATGCCTTTTTGCTGACTACGGTTGAGAAGTAATTGGCCCATCCTTTAATTATCGGATTTAATTTAGCGATTATTGCTTTAGTAGGGGCGGTTTTGTAACGATTACATATTTCCACCAGCTTCCGATAATGAGTTTTAATACTCTTGGTGGATGGTTTAATCAGCGTTTTAAATCCTTGTTCGGTTGACTTAACTTTCCATTGCCGAATTGTAAAACCCAGGAAGTCAAATCCAGGTTTATTCCCTTCATATTCTTGCAGAGTGTGGGCAATTTTGGTTTTTTCTGGTTTTAGTTCTAATCCTACCTGGTTTAACCATTCCTGTATTACGGTCTTTGCTTGCAGGACTACTTTGATGTCTTCGTGTAGGATTACAAAGTCATCAGCATAGCGTATTAAGGAAAGACTTTTTACTTTATTTTGCCAGCATTTTTGATAACCTCTATGGTCTTTCATGTCAATGCTTTTGGCAAATTCCATTAGTCTTTCCTCCATACCGTGCAGGGCGATGTTTGCTAGTAGAGGACTAATTACCCCGGACTGTGGTGTACCTTCCACAGTATCTAGGAATTGTTTTTTGTCGAATACTCCAGACTTTAACCATTGTTTGATTAGTCGTCTATACGGTGTTCGACCCACTTTTTCCATCAGTGCATCATGGTTAATTCGGTCAAAACATTTGGATATGTCAGCATCTAGCACATATTTTGGCTTTTTATTGATGCTGAAATAGATGGCTGCAATAGCATCATGTGTTGACCGTCCTGGTCTGAAACCATAGCTATTAGGTTCAAATCTTGCCTCCCATTCTGGTTCCATACCTAACTTAACCAAGGCTTGTAATGCACGGTCGTACATTGTAGGGATTCCAAGCGGACGCTTTTCATCTTTCCCTGGTTTTGGTATCCAGACTCTACGGGTTGGACTTGCTTTGAGGTAACGTGAGTTTAATAGATTCACCAAGTTGAATCTCTGCATAGGAGGTAAATTTTTGATACCATCTATCCCGGCAGTTTTCTTGCCCGGGTCTACCTGAGTCACGCGCCTAACAGCTAGCAACCTTGCGTAGTAACTTTTGGTCAGAAGTCGTTGGTATTTACGCATCTTGCGGATTTCGCCACGGCTGGATGCTCTGTAAATTAACTTTTGCAACTTAAATACATTCTTCTCTACCCGTCTCCAGTTTATGTCTGTCCATTTAAGGTTAGGATTGACACTGACCTGGTACGGTATATCGTCTGTATCCCATGCCACGCTTAAAAAGCGAGTGCGTAATTCTGAGGTCCCCTCAGAATGTAAGACGCACTCAAGAAATGGTTTAGGGTTTCCTAAACGTCTTTTTAGTGTTTTAGCTTTATTCATTGCTAATTATTTCCTTACATTACGTCTAACAGTGGGTACGTCTGCAATGAATAATGAATAATTAACAATGAATAATTGTTAGAGTTTTA
>NZ_JAAHHT010000149.1:9810-23378 GCF_010672085.1 Okeania sp. SIO3I5 | reverse complement strand
AGTAATGAGTAATGAGTAAGGAGTAAGGAGTAAGGAGTAAGGAGTAAGGAGTAATATCAAATCCGGTTGAATACAAGAGTGTATTGTTGGGGGAGATGGTCCGATTGTCCGATTACTGAGGAGTAATACGATAACTAATTACCCGGATTCTATATTATAAATAAAAATGGAGGAGTCAGGAGGTAGGGACGTATTGCTGACGCTTTCGCTCCGCTAACGCTGCGCGACATGTAACGCATTAATGTTCAAGCAACGTCCGTACAGGAGAAATGAGGGAAGAGGAGGGAATTTTACAGCAGTTTTCCTGCACGGTAGACCACAGTAGGGACGTTCCATGGAACGTCCCTACGGGGTTTTGGTTGTGACGATGTGGTTCATCAAGAAAGAAAAGCGCTGTAAGTTATAAGGAGCAGAAAGTTTTTTTATCACGTTCTGATCCGGACATGATATAATCCACAGTTTTAGCTGTGTCACGCCACTACATTCTGCATGACAAAATGTATAGCGCTACGCGAAGCGGGAATGAGGAACTGCGTTTTTTCCTGACGGAATGCTCCGCAAAGATGTCGCGCAGCGAAACAGTAGCTTCGGCGCTCACGATCGGCATTGAAATCAGGAATATTATTTATTTTATCCCCTTAAAAGAGTCGGCGTAACTACCCCAATTTTTCGGTGATAGGTTTTATATCATGTCCGGTTGAATAGTTATAAATAAAAATGGAGGAGTAATGAGTAATGAGTTATGAGTTATGAGTAATGAGTTATGAGGGAAGAGGAGGGAATTTTAAGCTATAAATGAAGAGAAAGTTTTTTTATCACGTTCTGATCCGGACATGATATTAGGTTTTATATAGAATCCGGTTATATAGTATATGTTAATAATTCTATAATTACTTCAGTATTCAATCTCCCCTACTCCCCTACTCCCCTACTCCCAACTATACAATAACTATTCAACCGGACATGATATTAGGTGGCAGATACTAGATTTTTAGGTGAAGAAATTTGTCATAATTTTAATTAAAAAAAGCAGATAAATTTTAACCTAATTATTTGTATCTTTGGAGTAATATCATGTTTGGATAATCACTTATAAAAAAATCTTTTCCCTTTCAACCAATATTCCCTTCTGCCTCCCCCCTTTCACTCGTGGGGTAGGGGGGATGCCTTCTGCCTTCCTTATAAATAGGTTATAATCTTCAGCAAAGTTAATTATCCATTATTAAAAATACTCAGATAATTGACAATATTATCCGTAATTAGGGGCAACATTAATATGACTAATCGTTTAGCTACATCCCAAAGTCTTTATCTCCGCAAACACGCAGAAAATCCTGTAGATTGGTGGCCGTGGTGTGAGGAAGCTTTAGAAACTGCGAAGCAACAAGATAAGCTGATTTTTCTATCAATTGGTTATTCAAGTTGTCACTGGTGTACTGTTATGGAAGGAGAGGCATTTTCTGATGAGAAAATCGCTCAATATTTGAATGAAAATTTTTTACCAATTAAGGTAGATAGAGAAGAAAGACCTGATGTAGATAGCATCTATATGCAGGCACTACAAATGTTAACTGGGCAAGGTGGTTGGCCGTTAAATATATTCTTAACTCCTGATGATTTAATACCTTTTGTTGGTGGTACTTATTTCCCTGTTGAACCTCGTTATGGAAGACCAGGTTTTTTAGAAGTTTTACAAAAAATTAGGAGTTTTTATGACCTTGAAAAAAACAAACTTGACGCTTTAAAAGCGGAAATGTTAGAGGGTTTAAGGAAGTCAGTTTTATTACCCGAAGCAGAAGATTTAAGCGAAGAAGTATTACAAAAAGGTTTAGAAGTTAGTACAGCAATAATTAGCGATCGCTACTCCCAACAAAGTTTTCCAATGATACCTTATGCTGAAGCTGCTTTACAGGGAATAAAGTTTAATTTTGAATCTCAATATAACAGTAATGAAATTTGTTTAAAAAGGGGATTAGATTTAGCATTAGGCGGAATTTACGATCATGTTGCCGGGGGTTTTCATCGTTACACAGTAGATTCTACTTGGACGGTTCCTCACTTTGAAAAAATGCTCTACGATAACGGTCAAATTGTTGAGTATTTAGCTAATTTATGGAGTTCAGGATATCAAGAAGCAGCTTTTAAACGGGGAATTATTGGCACAGTAAATTGGCTAAAAAGAGAAATGACAGCACCCGCAGGATTTTTCTATGCTGCCCAAGATGCTGATAGTTTTACCACTCCAGATGAGGTAGAACCAGAAGAAGGAGCTTTCTATGTTTGGAGTTATAAAGAATTAGAAAATTTATTAACCTCGGAAGAATTATCTGAACTATCAGAACAATTTTTTATTACATCTAATGGCAACTTTGAAGGAAAAATTGTCTTGCAAAGAAAGGAAGTAGGAGAGTTAAGCGAAACTGTAGAAAATTCTTTATCTAAATTATTTGAACTGCGCTATGGTGTTCAACCTTTTAATCTAGAAACTTTTCCACCAGCAGCAAATAATCAAGAGGCAAAAAATAATAACTGGCCTGGCAGAATTCCCGCAGTAACAGATACTAAAATGATTGTTGCCTGGAATAGTTTAATGATTTCTGGATTAGCAAGAGCAGCTACAGTATTTAAGAATTCTAAATATCTAGATTTAGCAGTTAATGCTGCTAATTTTATCATCAAAAATCAGTGGGTTGACGGACGTTTTTATCGGCTAAATTATGATGGAAAACCTGCAGTAATTGCACAGTCGGAAGATTATGCTTTGTTTATTAAAGCATTACTAGATTTACAGCAGACTTCGATTAGTTTAGAAACTTTATCAAATGCTAATTTTTGGTTAGAAACAGGAATCAAATTACAAAATGAATTTGATGAATTTTTATGGAGTCTAGAAGCAGCAGGTTATTATAATGCTCCGACAGATGTTAGTGGAGAATTAATATTAAGAGAACGGAATTATATTGATAATGCAACTCCCGCAGCAAATGGCATAGCAATTACTAATTTAGTACGTCTATTTTTGCTAACTGAAGAATTACATTATCTTGACCGAGCTGAGTCAGCTTTAACAGCTTTTAGCAGCATAATGAAAAAATCCCCCCAAGCTTGTCCGAGTTTATTTGTTGCCCTAGATTGGTATAGAAATCACACTTTAGTCAAAACTTCTGAAGCAGAAATTTCTAATTTAATTACTCAGTATTTTCCTACTGTTATTTATCAGAGACAAACAGATTTACCAGAGAATTCTGTGGGATTAGTTTGTCAAGGTTTGATTTGTAAAAAACCCTCTTTGAGTAAACAGGAATTATTGGAAAATTTAGAGGAAAGTCAAAATCGTTCGGCGAAAATTGATAATGGATAATTGATAATGGATAATTGATAATGAATAATGAAAACTATAGTGTTTTCAGATGAGATGTCAATATCTCAAATAAAAATGCTATATCTCTAATTAATTAATTATCAATTATCCATTGTTTTATATTCTTTACCATTACCCATTGCTCCAAACCTCCATACCTTTTTAATAACACTCTGTTTCCGCATCTCAAATAAAAACGCTATATTTCTAATTAGGGTTTGCTGATTAAATCTAAAAAACTTATACAGTAAGGATTTAATATCATGTCCGGATAATTAGTTATAAAAAAACTTTCTTCTTCTTCTCCTATTCTTCCTCTTCCTTCTTTCTTCCCTCCTGACTCCTGACTCCTCCGTAGTTATTTATTTATCACTGTTCAACGGGACATGATATAAGACATTTTTAATCAGAGAAAGTACCAGTTTTTTGGTTCCCGTGAGCTGCAAAAAGTGAGGATTTTCAACAGACAACAGCTCCAAAATTAAGGGATAATTTTTCCAACTACATTGCCTAAGTTCAGCATTTATACTGACTACTACAAAGAGTAAAAAGACTTTTTCAGCAAACCTTAATTATCAATTATCAATTATCAATTATCAATTATCCATTATCCATTATCCATTAATGAATGGTGCATCAGATTTAACCGAAAAATTTTGGTTTAAAGCCTCCCCTTGGATAGGGGATAATAAATAAAAATTTTTATGATTAGTCAATCCTATCAGTTTCAAGGAGAGGTAATTAATAATTATTAATTATTCATTATTAATTATTAATTGTTGAACAGCTTTTATGGAGCTTTAGGTCAATTTCTTAGTTATCGTTCTGCTCTTAGAAAAAAACAACCAGAAAGAGTTTTATATTTAGCAATTAGCCAAGATATCTACAGTGATTTTTTCAGCAATCAATTTATTCAAGAATTAATTGCTGAACATCAACTCAAATTAGTAATTTTTGAAGCGATGAAAGAGGAAATAGTTTTATGGAAAGAATAAATTATCAAGAATTAGTTCAAACTATTTTGACTAAACACTCAGGTAATGACTTAGATAAAGACACTAAAGTACAATTAATTTTTGACACAAAACGAGAGCATTATCAAGTAATTAATTTAGGATGGAAAGATCAAAAACGAGTTTATGGCTGTGTTATTCATGTTGATATAAAAGAGGGTAAAATTTTGATTCAGAGGGATAGAACTGAAATAGGAATAGCAAATGAGTTAGTAGCTGCTGGAGTTCCTAAAAAAGATATTGTTTTAGCTTTTAAAGCTCCCTATTTACGTCAATTTACTGGATTTGCAGTGGAATAAGCTATGCCAGAACTCATATTTTAAAGTGAGAAGTTGCGCTGTTCGCCCAGGATTACGGAACAGAAATTCTAATAGCTTAATGCTTACGTTGCTGTTGAATAAATGAGTATTAAATTATCTCTAAAATTTAGATTTAATTATACAGCAACCATAAATAAGTTATAATATTTTTGCTTGGGTTTGGAGACCAAACCCCTACAGTTTTTTTCACAAATTATTTCTTATGACTATATGTTTAGTAACGCATCTTTAAAAAAGACTGGCTCCGGATGGGAATTTGTCAGTGAGGAAATTTTAGAGGATTTTCTTTATGAACATTTGGAAATTTTACTAGGTTTAAATGTCTTAGAAAAACAACATATTGTGAATAATCAAAGGTGTGATATTTTAGCTGTTGATAGTCAGAAAAAGTTAGTAGTTTTGGAGTTAAAAAATGTTGAGGATAGGGGAATTATTCAACAGTTGACTCGTTATTATGATGCTTTGTTAGATGAGAAACCTTTTAGTGATAAAGTTGATTATCAGCAACCTGTGAGATTAGTAGCAATTACTCCTAATTTTCATCGGGATAATTTTACAGATAGAAAATATCATACTCTTGATTTTCAGTTTTTAGAGTTTTCTATTATTCAAGATGAGGAGAAGTTTTATCTCTGTTTGAAAGATATTGATAATGGAGAGATTTCAAAAGCAATTATTCCCTATCAAGAACTAGAAAATGATTTAGATTTACCAGCTCCACCTAAAGCACTTTCAAAAGTTGTAAATAATTTAGATGCTCAACAGCAAAAAGAGGTATTGAAGGTTCGACAGAAAATTCTCAGATTTAATCCTAAAATTCAGGAATTTGCTTCTGCTGGAAGTATTAAGTACGGAAGTGGTAGTGGTAAAAGCAGCAAATTTTGTGCTGAATTTTTCTTAGATAAAGGTGAGTTAATATTATTTCTATGGATACCATATAAGGCAGGAGAAAGTTCAAGAATTGGAAGAGCTAGAATTTGGACAGATTGGCAAGATAAAGCTTTGATTGAAGGTTATGTTTCAAGTGGAGTAGGAACAAAAATAAATAAGCAGAAAAGGAGTATGCAAAAGTTAATAGAAGCAATTGAAACAGAAGGAGATTGTTGCAAATTAACAGTAACTGACAGAAATAGAATTGTTAAGGGTATATATACTTTACCAATAAAACCAACTATAGTGAATAAATATTTTCAGGTAGTCAATAGAATTCTTAGTGATTACGAACACGCAAAACTTTTAACATACGAAGATGTAGAGTTATTTAAGCATTATAAAAAAATGTCCAGAGAAAGAATGGGGGAAGAATTAAATTCAAAAGTTTTAGATTATTACAAATCTCTAGACTCATTAGTTGATTTAGCACTCCAAAAATGGTTAGAAAGACTTTGAATAAAATTTAGATCAAATCCCATTTATTCCCTACTAAAAAATATCCGATCAGAGTAAGATTGATAGTAAGGAAAAAAGCTGTTTTAACTACTGACTACTGTAGGGGCAATTCGCGAATCGCCCCTACAACTAAAAATCATACAATCATTCACCAACGCCCAACTTTTAACTTACTATCATTGTCGTAAAGGAATTGGTGTAACAAATGTACATGGAGTAATTGGGTTAAAGAATGTCGGTGATACACCTATAGAAACTGATGATAAATCTCTAGACTCCTTAGTTGATTTAGCACTCCAAAAATGGTTAGAAAGACTTTGAATAAAATTTAGATCAAATCCAATTTCTTCCCTACTAAAAAATATCCGATCAGAGTAAGATTGATAGTAAGAAAAAAGTTGTTTTAACTACTGACTACTGTAGGGGCAATTCGCGAATCGCCCCTACGACTAAAAATCATACAATCATTCACCAACGCCCAACTTTTAATTTACTACCATTACATTAAATAAGAGATTTGCACTAAGTAGAGAATAGATTTTTTCATCACTAATTAAATGGACTTGATATGAGATAGAACTTACAGCATCGCCATAACCAAAATCTTGTAGGGACGTTGCATATAACTTACCTGTAAGGGCGAATGCCATTCGCCCCTACTGTGGTCTACCGACATGAAAACTGCTGTAAATTACTTATACCATTTGGATAAATACTTGCCCTACATATTTCAGAGCTAACTTTCCATATTAACACTATTTTGTAACATTATTTTATCAAATTGGTCTCATATATAGAGATTATCCGTATTTCTGCAAGAGTGAAAAATTAACCATAGTTGCACTTTAGTTAATAGTAGTTATAATACAAATGATATTTATATATTTTGGGAAAAAAATGAGTAAAAATTAGTAAAAATTAGTCAATATATACAAATAACAAATTAAGCAAGAAAACAAATTAATTAAAAAGTCAAAAGCTTGCTAGTTAAATTGTTTTATGCCAATAATTCCTGGAAAAAACCTAATTATAAATAAATAATTAATCGTTCAAAAAAATAATAACTTTATTCGTCAATCCGAAAAAAAATCTAGAAAAACTAACCAGCAAAAATTAAAAGAGAAAATTTCAGAACCAAAATCTGAACCCTGAGAAAAAAAGCTGGTAAACCTGGGACAAAAACGCTTATGGAAATACCGTTCAATATAACTCTCCTGATTATCCTTACAGTCGCCTGTGGTATAGCTTCTCAAGTTGTGGCCGCCTACCTGAAAGTACCTGCAATAGTCTTTTTGCTACTATTTGGTATTTTAGTAGGTAAAGATGGTCTCGGCCTAATACATCCAAACCTATTAGGCAGTGGTCTAGAAGTTATAGTCTCTCTATTCGTAGCCCTAATTCTGTTTGAGGGTGGCCTCAATTTGGAACTAAGAGAATTAGGAAAAGTTTCCGGCAGTATCCGCAACTTAGTAACCATAGGGACATTAGTCACACTAATTGGTGGAGGTATGGCTGCCCACTGGTTAGGAGAATTTCCTTGGCCGATCGCTTTTCTTTATGCCTCCTTAGTAGTAGTTACAGGGCCAACAGTAGTAGGACCATTGCTCAAACAGGTATCAGTAGACCGCAAAATAGCTACTTTGCTGGAAGGAGAAGGAGTTCTCATCGATCCTGTAGGAGCAATTCTGGCCGTATTGGTACTTAATATCGTTTTAAATGAAGGTGCTGACCCTGTAGGATTATTTAGAGACCTGGTTGTGCGCTTAGGAATGGGCACTATTATTGGTGCAGCAGGAGGTTGGATACTTGGATTTAGTCTCAAAAGAGCAAAATTTCTCTCGGAAGAATTAGCAAACCTAGTTGTTTTAGCTGCTTTGTGGGGAATGTTTGGTCTAGCAGAAGAAGTCCGGAGTGAATCTGGGTTAATGACTACAGTAGTAGCGGGGATAGTAGTTGGAGCTGCTGAAATACCAGAATTGCGATTAATTAGGCGCTTCAAAGAACAACTGACAATGCTAGGTGTTTCGGTATTGTTCATTTTATTAGCAGCAGACCTATCTTTAGCAAGTGTCGTTGCCCTGGGTTGGGGAAGTGTATTGACAGTTTTGAGCTTAATGTTTCTGGTTCGTCCCCTCAATGTATTAATCTGTACTTGGAATAGTCAGCTTAATTGGCGACAAAAGATGTTTGTGAGTTGGGTTGCCCCTAGAGGAATAGTTTCGGCTTCAGTTTCTTCTCTGTTTGCCATCTTATTAACTCAGAAAGGTATCAATGGTGGTGACTCTATTAAAGCTTTAGTATTCCTGACAATTATAATGACCGTTTTTAGTCAAGGACTAACCGCAAGATTTGTGGCTCAAATGTTAGGAATTACCTCTAGTTCTGCTACTGGTGCTGTAATTGTAGGTTCAAATCCTCTGTCTCGATTAATTGGACAGATATTTAAAGACCGGGGTGAATCAGTGGTACTAATTGATACAAATGAGGATGGTTGTAAACAGGCACAAACAGAAGGTTTACAAGCATACAAAAGTAGTGCCTTGGATACTAATGTCCTAGAAGAAGCTGGTTTAGAATCAGTAGGAACTTTTTTAGCAATGACGAAGAATGGGGAAGTAAATTTAGTTTTGGCTCAAAGAGCAGCAGAAGAATTTAAGCCACCAAGGGTATTAGCTGTTTATCCAAAAAGTCCCCAGGAGAAAAATAATAATAATAAAGACAAGGTTCAACAAGCATTTACGACTGAGTTAAATCTGAAAAGTTGGAATCAATATCTTTCTGACAAAGAGGTGAAATTAGGTGAAACAGTGCTGAAGCAATTGGGATTTGAATTTCAAAAGACTCATCTCAAGGAAATGATTAAGTCTGGGCAGTTCATACCACTTTTGCTCGAACGGCAAGGAAGTCTTCAAGTATTGTCTGCCACAGAAAATTGGCAACCAGGCGATCGGATTATTTATTTGCTGCATGACCCGAAACCTAAACTTTTGAAACGATTATCTGGTTCTCAGAAGACAACTTTAACTATAGAAAGACATCCGGCAGTTGAACAAGTTCCTATTCCTAGTGTAGCTCTAGAAACTGATTCTGAAAAAATACCAGCTAAATGAGGTTGGGAGATGGGGAGTGTGGGAGGTGTGGGAAGTGTGGGAAGGGTGGGAGGTGTGGGGAGGGTGGGGAGAGGGGGAAGTGTGGGAAGGGTGGGAAGTGTGGGAAGTGTGGGAAGTATTGCTTCTGAGTTCTCAAAGGAGAGAGGTACTGATAACTGATATAGCAAACAAAGAATTAGTTAGGGCATAGACTGATGATGAATCAAGAGCGCGAAAATGTCTTTCCAACTGTTCCCTGTTCCCTGTTCCCTGTTCCCTGCTATAAAAGCAAAGAAAGAATTAGTTAGGGCATAGACTAATGATAAATCTAGAAAGCGGAAATGTCTTTAACTGTTCCCTGTTCCCTGTTCCCTGTTCCCTGATATAACTGAAATGACCTACTGCCTCAACTCTGAATGCCGAAAACCATTTAATCCATCGGAAAATAGATTTTGCCAAAGCTGTGGAGCTAAGTTGCTATTGGGCGATCGCTACCGTGCGATTAAACCTATTGGTCAAGGTGGCTTTGGTAAAACTTTTTTGGCTGTGGATGAGTATAAACCTTCGCTTCCCAAGTGTGTAATTAAACAATTTTTTCCCCAAAGTAGTGCTAATGCGGAAAAAGCTGCTGAGTTGTTTCGTCGGGAAGCTATTAGACTTGATGAGTTGGGTCAACATCCTCAAATTCCCGAATTAATGGCTCATTTTCAAGAGGGGGAGCAACAATATTTAATCCAAGAATTTATTGATGGGCAAAATCTGGAACAAGAGTTGGTTGGGAATGGAGCTTTTACGGAAAGTCAGATTCAGGAGTTACTTTGGGATTTGTTGCCTGTTTTGGAGTTTGTTCACGAACGGCAAGTGATTCATCGGGATATTAAGCCAGAAAATATTATTCGGCGCAAGTCTATTACGCTTCCTGATGGTGGAGGGGAAATTAAAGGTCAGTTGGTGTTGGTAGATTTTGGGGCGAGTAAGGTAATTACGGACTCTTCCCTGGGGAAAACTGGAACAACTATCGGTAGTGCGGGATATGTGGCACCGGAACAGTTGGCAGGAAGAGCGGTTCCTGCTAGCGATCTTTATAATTTGGGGGTGACTTGTATTTATTTGTTGACTCAAGTTGCACCTTTTGAGTTGTTTGATGTGGTGGAGGGTAACTGGGTTTGGCGACAATATTTACAGTCTAATGTTAGTGAAGATTTGGGGATAATTATCGATCGCCTTTTGGCTCCGAATATTAGTGAAAGGTATCAGTCTGTAAGTGATGTCTTAAAGGAATTAGAATCTGTCAAATATCAGAAAAATTTTGCTGGTTCGGGTTCTCAAACAGGAGGTAATAATCCTTCTTTGTTAACAAAAATGTTAGGTGGAATTCCGCAGGTTATTAAAGGTCGAATTATGCAGGAGTTTGGCAAGACAGAGGAAGCGATCGCTGCTTATGATCGAGCTCTTAAGATTCGACCTCATAATTATGATGCTTGGTTTAAGAAAGCTGAGGTTTGTTATCAATTGAAACGTTATGAGGAGGCGATTTTTTGTTATGAAAAGGTGGTAAAGTTACAACCGAATCATTGGCAAGGATGGCGGAGTTTAGGTGTTTTGTTTTATCAATTTAATAGATATGAAAAGTCTGTAGAAAGTTATTTTAAATCTTTGGATATTCAACCGGAGCAACCGATGGTTTGGTTGTGGTTAAGTTTGGCTATTAAGAAGTCGGGAGATGAACAAAAAGCACAAATGTGTTTAGAAAAAGCGAGGAAATCTTTGCCGGAAAGTCCGGTGGAAAGTGCAGAGATTTTATGGCGAGCTTGGGAGAAATTGATTCGGTAGTTTGGAAGAAGAAATAGACTTGACATTTTGAGTTTGCATTAAAGTGGCAGATTAGCTTTAAGGATTTTTATTTTTAGAGTATGGAACTTCTTCTCCATTTGTTCCACTTCTTGACATAATTCCTCGAAACTTTGCTCTTCACCAAAAATAGAAATACCCCATTTATTAAGCAAACCCTATTTAATCCTTATATCCGTGCCATAATCCGTGTGAGCGCTGCAATTTCTTTTTTGCCCACTCGCGCAGTTCTTCGTCTGAGTTCCTTTGTTTGTAGCTAGTAGGTTGGGTAGAGCGAGAGCAAAACTCAACAGGTACAATATTGTTGTTGGGTTTCGGGGTACCTCAACCCAACCTACAAAACTTCTGACTCTCCCAAATCTAAATTAAAAGACTGTTGTAACTCCTCAACCAACTGCTGATTATTGACTATTACAATCTCCAACCAAGTCAAATTTTGTACAATAAAAGCAGCTGGATGCTGACCTATTTGTAATTCATTGACATACTCCCGACGTTGCCCTTACGGGAAAAATAGGGATTCTTCAGTCTGGGAAACCCTGACCGCTGTTTAGACAGAGGTGATGTCCTCCCCCTGTTTTGACTTTTACAATAACAAAATGCTCTTAGCTTGTCAAGGGCATATGAACGTTTAGCTTATGAAGGTATCCGAATCCGGGCCCAGGCTTTCATCCCGACGCTCCCCCTCCCCCCTATGCACGGGGGGTTAGGGGGGATGGAGAGCGCGGGACTTCCCGCCAGGAAAGTTAAATACACCCTGGGGAATCACAACTTTACCAAAAAGTTGGGGCAACAAATCAAGATATCCAACCTTGGCTAATTCACTAATTGGGGTAGTATCAGAAACAATAATCATTTAAAATTTCTGCTGATTTAAAATTAATTCTGCTTGTTCCACTTCTTGACATAATTCCTCGAAACTTTGCTCTTCACCAAAAATAGAAATACCCCATTTATTCATCATTTCAATCATTTTAATTCGAGAAATACCTAAAATTTGTGCAGCTCTACCACTGCTAATTTCTCCTACTTCTAATAAAGCCATTACATATCCCTCTTTCGCTTTTTGTAGAGCCTTTTCTCTAATCTCACTTGAGAGCTGAAGATTTTCCAAACCTTCATCGGAAATTGTTAAAGCCATCTTCAAATCCTCCTAATTCTACAGTTTAATTTTCTCCTTAAATTACATTCCTATTTTACTACTTATTCCCCTAATTACAAAAAAAAACCATTGAGCTACGGTTATCCATTATATACAAAAACAACTTCCAACTTCTGACTTCGTTAAATCCGCGAGCAAGATGCTCACACTCGTTCCGCTGGTTATCCCCGACATAAAAGGTGAACCTAGTGGCAGCTATATCACCCTATTTCGATTATTGATGCGCTACCATTTATTGGCCAATAGTTAAATAGCTAAAAGCCTTTACATATATAAGCTTCAGCCTTTTTTATATCAAAGATTGATGTTTGATTTATTTATTGGACAATAGTTGTAGAAGTATGAAGTACATATGCTTGCCTATTGTGCGGTAGCTATATGTTTTCATACAACAAAGCCGTTAGATAAGTCTGACTGGAGCTAGTAGGCAAGACTTTTAACTGTTGATTTTGCAGATCGAGTTCAATGCCTAATGCTTCGAGTGGCAATACTCCTAATAAAGCGTCGCTACCTCCAGGAAGTTCTAAACATTCAAAAGTTCCTTCCCGTCCTAGTAGAGAAATCTTGGCATCTTGAAAAATGCGTGCTTTACTAATACCAGTGGCAGTCATTACATCTACTTCTTTGAGAATTTCTAATCCTAATTGAGCGATCGCTTCTGGTGGTAAACAGAGAGTTGTAGCTCCTGTATCTACCAGAACATCTTTAATAACAATAGAACGTACTTCTTCAGCAGAAATCAAACTTCGAGAAGCAGCAGCTTCGTCTATACGGTTAGTGATGACTAGAGTTGTGGTTATTTTACCCATTGAGTTTTTGTTGACAGAGTGCATAAATTTTCTCCATTTTATTCTAATACAGTCAGGAAGAAAGAGGTTTTACCGACAATTTTAGTCTAAAGGAAACAGGACTTACGCAGAGGGAACCCAGAAACCCGGTTTCTTGTAGAAACGGGGTTTCTTTGCGCAAAGGAAAATTAATTGTGTTCTCTTCCCCAAAGATCGTTTGATATCAAATCTGTTGGCTTCGGAGTAATATAACTCTGTCGTCGTCATACAATGATTAGAGGGCGAATGCCATTCGCCCCTACAATATGGACTCTTATCTTTAGATACTGAATAACATCGATGCTACCGGATTTGATATGACAATAAGACTAACAACTTAATCCGTGTATCCGTGGCCAAATCCGTGTGAGCGACGATCGTTTGAAAATAATACAAACAACTTAATCCGTGTATCCGTGGCCAAATCCCTGTGAGCGACGATCGTTTGAAAATAATACAAACAACTTAATCCGTGTATCCGTGGCCAAATCCCTGTGAGCGACGATCGTTTGAAAATAATACAAACAACTTAATCCGTGTATCCGTGGCCAAATCC
>NZ_JAAHHT010000149.1:0-9800 GCF_010672085.1 Okeania sp. SIO3I5 | reverse complement strand
TGTGAGCGACGATCGTTTGAAAATAATACAAACAACTTAATCCGTGTATCCGTGGCCAAATCCCTGTGAGCGACGATCGTTTGAAAATAATACAAACAACTTAATCCGTGTATCCGTGGCCAAATCCGTGTGAGCGACGATCGTTTGAAAATAATACAAACAACTTAATCCGTGTATCCGTGGCCAAATCCGTGTGAGCGACGATCGTTTGAAAATAATACAAACAACTTAATCCGTGTATCCGTGGCCAAATCCCTGTGAGCGACGATCGTTTGAAAATAATACAAACAACTTAATCCGTGTATCCGTGGCCAAATCCGTGTGAGCGACGATCGTTTGAAAATAATACAAACAACTTAATCCGTATATCCGTGGCACAATCCGTGTGAGCAACCAGAAACCTAAGCAGACGCGGATTTTGCCACGGATGCACGGATAGATTAACGAATTTCTGTTTACTATCGAATCAAGACCTCTCCCCCCTGCCCCTCCCCCTCTCCTACGAGGAGAGGGGAGAAACTCCCCCTTCCCTTGCAGGGAAGGGAGTTGGGGGGTTAGGTTTTTGTCTGCCTACTCTAATCCCTGCAATTTCTTTTTTGCCCACTCCCGCAGTTGTTCGTCTGGGTCGTTTGTTGCTCTGTCTTGTAATAGTGGCAGGGTTTGCGGATGGCCTGGATATTGTTCGATAATTGCTTCTAGTGCTATTTGTCGAGGGTTGTCTTGATACTTATGTTCACGTTGAAAGGGGTCATTGAGGGCAGTGTGATAAAGCAATTCAAAAATTCCCGGTTCATGTTTCCAGCCAGTAGCTATTTGTCGGACCGCTTCACATTGTACATCCCAACTATTATCAGACTCTAGACTTTGTTTGAGTAAATCTAAAATTCCTGGCTCATGTTTCCAACCAGTAGCTATTTGTAGCACTGCTTCACGTCGCACTTGCCAATGATCATCAGACTTTAGACTTTGTTTGAGTAAATCTAAAATTCCTGGTTCATGTTTCCAAGTAGTTATTTGTCGGACTGCTTCACGTCGGACATACTGACTCTCATCAAACTCTAAACTTTGTTTGAATAATTCAAAAATTCCCGGCTCATCTTTCCAACCAGTGGCTATTTGTCGCATTGCTTCAAGTCGCACAACCCAATTATCATCAGACTCTACCCATTGTATAAGTAACTCAAAAATTCCCGGCTCATGTTTCCAACCAGTAGCAATTTGTCGCACTGCCTCCCGCCGCACACTCAAACTATTATCAGACTCTACCAATTTTATGAGTAAATCTAAAATTCCCGGCTGATTTTTCCAATCAGTAGCAATTTGTCGTACTGCTTCAACTCGCGCATCTGAATCATCATCAGACTCTACCAATTGTTTGAGTAACTCTAAAATTCCAGGTTCATCTTTCCAACCAGTGGCTATTTCCAGCACCGCTTCAAGCCCTGCACTCGGACTATTACCAGACTCTACCCCTTGTTTAAGTAAATCTAAAATTCCTGGCTCATCTTTCCAACCAGTAGCTATTTGTAGCAGCACTTCAACTTCTACATCCCAGTTCTCATTAAACTCTACCCATTGTAGGAATAACTCTAAAATTCCTGGCTCATCTTTCCAACCAGTAGCAATTTGTCGCACCGCTTCAACTCGCACACTCGAACTACTGCCAAACTCTACCCATTCCTTGAGTAAACCTAAAATTCCCGGTTGATGTTTCCAACCAGTAGCAATTTGTCGTACCGCTTCTCGTTGTACATCCCAATCATAATCAGCCTCTACCCATCCTTTGAGTAACTCTAAAATTTCTGGTTTGCCTTTCCCCAAAGAAGCAATTTGTAGCACTGCTTCCCGTCGTACATCCCAACCAGTATCAAACCATACCCGTTGCTCAAGTAACTCTAAAATTCCTGGTTTATCTCTGTATAAAGCAGCAATTTGTCTTACTGCTTCCCGCCGCACAACCCAATTATAATCAGATACTAGCCATTTTTTGAGCCAAGTATAGGTTAAAGGATCATCCCTCCAGGTTGCAGCCACAACTGCCACAGCTTGAGCGCGAATTTTACGAACCAAGGCTGCATTTTTATGATAAATTTTTTCAGAGTCAATGTTATAAGATTTGTAAGAATAATTAAGGTCATATTCAGTCAAATCTTTTAACCTTTTTAATAACCGATTCCCCACATCACCAATACTCTGACGACTCCTAACTTCAAACAAACAGTTTCCCGCCAAAAACAAATTCTTAAACTCTTCCTTTTCCCCATCTTGCTCCATCAAATAGCTAATAATTTCTCCCACAAACTTCGCATCTATCATCCCTGCAATTAACCGTAAAACTTCATGCCATTTTTCATCCTGCCAATGCTGACCAAAAACTTCCTTAATCAGTTCATCTTTAGAAATTCTCTGCTCTGTTTCAAACTGCCAAACAAACTCCCTCGCACAAAAATATTCCAAAAAAGTTCGATGCACAAAAGCATAATATTCAGCTCCAACAAAACATAAAATAAAATTCCGACTCCGCAACTGTTCCATCAGCGCCCTCGCCACAGTTCTTGCATCATTAATATCTACACTTTTTAGATACTCTGAAATAATCTTTTCTAAATCATCTCCCAAAATCAAATTACCAGCTAAACCTGCAACATTCCCCTGCATAAAATGAGCAACTCGACGCAAAATTGCCTGCTTATCTTTATAGTCAATACTTATCGGGTCAATCTTCGCATCAATTAATGCTCTTTCCATATCCCATTGATGCAATAAAACCCGCGAAGCTTGATTATAAAGTTCTGCCCTATCTCTCGGCAATTCTTGATGACGATTCAAAATAGCCATCATAGTTAATAACAGTGGATTTCCCGACAATTGCTTAATAGCTGGAGAATCCTTAATTGCTCGTTTCAACCTTTCTCTTTTTCTCTCTCTTTCCGCCTCATCTTGATAAGTCAAATCATGCCAACGTTGAATAAAATCCTCAACTTGTTCCTCTGCCAAATCTTGCAACATAAAATGATAAAACTCAGCATTCCGGAGTTTTTGTGGCTTATAACCAATTACCCGCGAAGTAACAATAACCCGCACATTTTTATAGTCATTAGTAAACCGATGAATATCAGTAACTACCTCTTCTCGTTTGGCAGGGTCAAAAACTTCATCTAACCCATCAAACATCATAATTACATCACCATTTTGTAATTTTTCATGGAGTTCTTGTTGAGGCAAATGGCAAGTTACACCACTACCTTTTTCCAAAAATTCCAGAAAATCCTTGCATTGATTAGCATTATGGTTACGCACATAAGTCCGCAGTTCAATTAATAAAGGAATTGGCTTTAAAGGCAAATCTATCGGTGGTAATTCTGCCCATTCTAAAGCGATATATTGTAATAAAGTAGATTTGCCAGAACCGGGGTCTCCCAGAATAACTAAATATTTATAACTGCTATCTTTAACTAATTCCAAAACCGAGCGAATAGGCCGATCTAAATATTTGCGACGGGCACCTTCAAATTGTTCTGGAGAAAATTCTGCCTCTAACTCTCCAGTCTCCTTTAATCGTTGGAGATATTCTTTAGGAATTTCATGTAATTGAGGCATAAATTCTTGAGATTCCCGCACATTTTGAGGAATAAACATTCGCCATAATTTCAAGTCATTATAACCATAACCACTGGTATCTAAACTCTCTAATTTGAGATTGCCATATTGTTCTAGGATTCCCTCTTGATGTTTTTCCAGGTCAAAATCTGGTTTAATTTCAAAGTTTTGATTTGCCAGTCTCTCAATATTTTTTGAATCAAATATTTTCCGTAATTCATCAGACTCACTCCGAATCGCTTTAGCTCTTTTCAGATATATTTTTGCCACTCTTTCCCAACTAAATTCATCTGGCAAAGGTGGATTAATTTCATTCCCAATAATAGCTAATGTCTTGGTATCTAAAATTATTACATTTTCCTTAAAAGGACTACCCAAAATTTCTGAAACTGACTTATTTTTAATAAACAGTTTTAAAGGTTTAGTATATTGCTTTAACTGAGCTTCATCTAAATCTGCATATTCCAATTCTTGCTGTACTAATTCTAAAAATTTGTTAATAGCTTTTCCCGTAGCTTTTTGTAAAGGTTCTTGATTTGTTAACCCTTTAATCACATTACCTAAGCTAGTCTTAAAAAAATCCTTAACATAATCCTTAGCAGCATCTTTAGCTAAATCTTCCAGAATAGGTTTAAACACAAAACCAACCGCTTGAGTCACTCCCCAAATAGCTAACCAATCAACCATAATTATTTAACCTCAATATTTTTATTTTTAATTAGTTAGGACTTACGCAAATTATTAGAAAATACGCTATTTGTAGAGGGCGAATGCCATTCGCCCCTACTCAATATGGAGATTCTGCGTAAGTTCTGTTAGTATAACTTTTTCTTCTAATAAATGTAGGTAAGCACAAATAAACGTCACTATTTCAATAATGAAAATGCTATTTGGGCAGAAAATATCTTGAAAAAACAAGGATTAATATCTGATTTATAGGGTGGCATTGCCATACTTGTTTGATTGTATTTTTAGCGATCGCTCCAGCATAATCAGTGATAAGTTTGTAGTAGGGTTTCAGCCCTATCTACCTTATCTACCTTCGGGCTGAGACCTATACTACGAGCTTTCAAAAAACAGAAAAATTAATTTATGCTTAACTTCAGCTAACTATGACAAAAACTCTTATATAATGATATGGAGTTTTTACGTAATAGGAGAAACAAAAAAAAATTTTTCTTTGATTCAATCCTCTTTTTTTCAAGGAGAGCTAATTACTAATTATTAATTACTATAGCGTTTCCCAGAGTCTAATGGTACATCTATATTTTATTTTTATTCTATTCCCTGTTCCCAGTTAAGTGTTCCCTAAAACCTAGAATTTTGTACCTAACAAGTATGGGAATTACTATAATTATTAATTATTAATTATTATACGATAATTCCTAAGTCAAATATAATTAAAATAATCGTTAGCTAAAAATCTATCGGCATGAGTTATTGCCTCAACCCCAACTGTCAAATTCCCCAAAACCCCGACTCGAATAAATATTGCCAAAATTGCGGTTCAAAACTACTACTTAAAGACCGCTACTGCCCCTTAAAACTAATTGGGCAAGGAGGTTTTGGCAGAACATTTTTAGCTATTGACGAAGATAAACCTTCCAAACCTTACTGCGTTATTAAACAATTTTTTCCCGCTTCACAAGGCACTAATAATATTAATAAAGCTGCCGAATTATTTGAAAAAGAAGCTACCAGGTTAGATCAGTTGGGCAAACATTCCCAAATACCTGAACTCATGGCACACTTCACCCAAGATGGGCGACAATATTTAGTACAAGAATTTATCCCCGGACAAAACTTAGATCAAGCGCTGAAAATTGCAGCACCCTACAACGAAGAGCAAATAAGGAGTTTGCTGAAAAATTTACTGCCAGTGCTGGGGTTTATTCATTCTCATAATGTTATTCACCGCGACATTAAACCAGAAAATATTATTTGCCGTCAAAATAGCGATCGCCAGTTAGTATTGGTAGACTTTGGCGCTGCTAAATATGCTCTGGGTACGGCACTCCTGAAAACAGGTACAACTATCGGCACTCCCGAATATACTGCTCCCGAACAAAACCGAGGCAAGGCGGTATTTGCCAGCGACTTATATAGTTTGGGGGTGACTTGCTTGCATCTATTAACCAAGGTTTCCCCATTTGAATTATTTGATGTGGGTGAGGGAACCTGGGTGTGGCGACGTTATTTACGGAATAATTCTGTGAGTGAAAAATTGGGTTATGTTTTGGATAAACTGGTGGAAAATGCAGTCAACCGTCGTTATCAGTCTGTTGATGCAGTTATGGAAACTTTAAATGCAGACGCTCAAGTTAATTTGACTCTTATTCAAGATAAAACTGCTCTCCAAACACCAGAAGTTACACCTGCACCTGTACCGATTCAAACTTGGAAATGCGTACAGACTTTCATCAGTCATAAAAAATGGGTTTGCTCTGTTGCTTGGAGTAATGATGGCAAAATTTTGGCGAGTGGGAGCGAGGATGAAACTATTAAGTTGTGGGAAGTAGATAGTGGTAGAGAAATATTGAGTATTCGCGGACATTCCGGTTATGTCAACTCGGTTGCTTTTAGTCGGGATGGCAAAATATTAGCGAGTGGGAGCGATGACAAAACTATTAGACTTTGGGAAGTTAAAACCGGAAAACTTCTTTGCATTCTCGGTGACTGGAGTCGGGGAGAATATTTTGGTCATTCTCAAGGAGTTACAGCGATCGCTTTTCACCCAGACGGCAAAACTTTAGCTAGTGCGAGTAAAGATAAAAGTGTGAAGGTTTGGCAACTGGGGAACGATATTTTTGATCCTAACTACGGGAAAGTGATAATGAATTTGACCGGACATTTACGACCAGTGCGAGCGATCGCTTTCAGTCCAGACGGGAAAACTTTGGCGAGTGGGAGTGAAGATAATACGATTAAAATATGGGATTTAAGTTTAGGTAATACTGTTAAAAATCTATGTAATTATTATCAGGGAATACATTATATTTATGCAGTTACTTTCAGTCCTGATGGTAAAGTTTTAGCTAGTGGCGATCGGGATAAAAATATTAAAGTTTGGCAAATAGAAAGCGGTGAAATATTACAAACTTTAGAGGGACATTCTAGGGATGTTTATACAGTAACTTTTAGTCCTCAAGGAGATATTATTGCGAGTGGTAGTGAGGATGGAACTATTAAAATTTGGGATAGGAAAACTGGTCAGCAAATCGGAAATTTAGAAGGTCATTTAAAATATGTTAATTCTGTTACTTTTTCTAGAGACGGAAAGAGTTTAGCTAGTGGTAGTAGCGATAATACTATTAAAATTTGGCGACAGGAGTAATCAATTCAAAATTCAAAATTCAAAATTCAAAATTTGTAAGGATTCAGCTATTAGCTGTCAGCTCTCATCTCAGCTTTTTAATAAATTAAGCAAGCATCAGCTTTTACCCATACTTTTAATTCTTTTAAATCACAAAGATGCCAATTCCTTCTCTCAAGAGAATCAAATTGATAGCTGAATGGTGACTGCTGAATGCTTACCAAAATGCAAAGTTAAAAACTAGATAAATTACTTTAAATTTTGTCTACCTAGTTAACTATTTAAAATTCAAAATTCAAAATGCAAAGTTAAAAACTAGATAAATTACTTTAAATTTTGTCTACCTAGTTAACTATTTAAAATTCAAAATTCAAAATGCAAAGTTAAAAACTAGATAAATTACTTTGAATTTTGCCTACCTAGTTAACTGGAGCTAGAAAATTAAGAAAAAAAGTGTACCTTAACAAAACACAGAAAGACTATAAATAAAAAATTTAGACAGTGTTAAATCAGTAAATAATTTAATCTTTATTTAGAGGAGTAACTAATTCAAAATTCAAAATTCAAAATTCAAAGTTAAAAACTGGATAAACTACTTTAAATTTTGGCTACCTAGTTAACTGTGGCGAGAAAATTAAGAAAAAAAGTGTACCTTAACAAAACAGAGAAACGCTATAAATCAAAAACTTAGATAGTGTTAAATCAGTAAATAATTTAATCTTTATTTAGAGTAGGAAATAGCGGGAATAATTTCATAAAATACCAACTAATATAAAATCCACTTAATTCTGTATAAAAAAATATTCTTCTCTTTCAAAATTCACCCTACTTCCTACTCCCTACTCCCTATTCCCTAAAGTCTTTAAAGAAAAAATATGATTTACTGCCTCAAAGAAAACTGCAAAAATCCCAATAACCTATCTGATACAAGAATCTGTTTAAGTTGTAATTCTATGTTAATACTAAAAGACCGCTATAGAGCCATCAAAATGATTGGTCAAGGAGGCTTTAGCAAAACTTATTTAGCAGTAGATGAAGACAAACCCTCTAAACCACCATGTGTTATTAAACAGTTTTATTTTGTATCACAAAATGATGCAGATAGAAAAAAAGCAATTCAACTATTTGAACAAGAAGCAGAAAGATTAGATAGTTTAGGAAAACATCCTCAAATAGCCGAACTATTAGCCAACTTACATGATGATTATTGTCAATATTTAGTACAAGAATTTATTCCCGGAAAAAACTTAGCTCAAATCTTAGAAACAGAAGGTAAATTCTCAGAATATCAGATTCGAGAACTATTAAATAGCCTTTTACCAGTCCTAGAATTTATTCACTCTCACAAAATTATTCATCGGGATATTAAACCAGAAAATATTATTCGTCGTCTACAATCGAATTCTGCCTATAAAACTGGATTTAGAAATCAATTAGTATTAGTAGATTTTGGTGTAGCAAAAAAGTTAACAGGTACGATCGCCGGAACTCCCGAATATGTGGCTCCAGAACAACTAAAAGGTAGAGAAAACTTTGCCAGCGATTTGTATAGTTTAGGGGTAACTTGTATTTATTTACTGACCAATGTTTCCCCATTTCAACTATTTGATACTGGAGAAAATAGATGGATATGGCGAGATTATTTAGTCGATAATCCTGTCAGTGAAGAACTGGGAAATATTCTGAATAAATTAATTGCTGAAGCGACAAACAAACGTTATCAATCTGCTGTAGATGTTTTAAAAGATTTGAATTATGGGAAATTACCACCCCCACCGCCACCTCCACCAAATTTACTCAAAATTTCACAGCCAAAAATTTCTCTCAAAGATACTACTCATGTACCAGGATTATATCTTCATTCTTGGGGAAAACCTCAAACTATTTCTAGTCATTTAAGTTCAGTTTCATCAGTTGCTATTAGTCCTGATAATCAAATGTTTGCTAGTGGTAGTTTTGATCAAACTGTTAAATTATGGAAGTTATCTACAGGAGAATTATTAAACTCTTTTATGGCATCTAATGTAGTCTTATCAATTGCTTTTAATCCTCAAAGTAATGCCTTAGCAATTGGTAATGTTGGAGGAATTATTAATATTTGGGATTTAGCTACAGGTACGGTAAGTTGTAGTTTATCTAGACATTCTGATTCTATTGTTTCAATGCCAGTAACATTTAGTCCGAATGGAGAATTTATTGCTAGTGGAAGTGACGACAGAATTATTAAAATTTGGCATCAAAAAAGTTGTCAACTTTTGTACAGTATTAAAAATTCACGGGGAATAAATGTTGTTGCTTTTAGTCCTGATGGAAAAATTCTTGCTAGTGGCAGTAGCGATAATATTATTAAATTTTGGGATGTAAAAACGGGTAAATTAATCAGTGAATTAGTTGGGCATACCAGAGATATTAATACAATTGCTTTTCGTCCTGATGGAAAAGTTTTAGTGAGTGGTAGTAGCGATAAAACTATTAAATTATGGTCTGTAGAAAAATGTGAATTAATCAAAACAATTACCGGACATTCTGATTGGGTTAGAGCTGTAATTTGTTTGGATAAAAAAACGATGATTAGTGGTAGTGCAGATAAAACTATTAAAGTTTGGAATATGGAAACTGGAGAAGTTATTGAGACTTTGAGCGGACATTCTAAGGATGTAAATTCTGTGGCAATTAGTGCTGATGATAATACTATTGTGAGTGGTAGTAGCGACAATACTGTGAAAATTTGGCGCTGCGAGTAAATTCAGTTATCAGTTATCAGTTATAGCATTTCTCATAAAGATGAGGTACAGTTACGATCCCCCTAAATCCCCCTTGAAAAGGGGGACTTTGAAGACTCCCCCCTTTTTAAGGGGGGCAGGGGGGATCTAAAACTGTATCTCAC
>NZ_JAAHHT010000148.1 GCF_010672085.1 Okeania sp. SIO3I5 | reverse complement strand
ACTTTTTACAGCGCTTTTCAGATTAATGAACCACACTGTCATAACCAAAACCCTGTAAGGGCTTTCTTCCATTCGCCCCTACTGTGGTCTACTTAAATGAAAACCGCTGTAGGCTCTTGGTCTGGCTATTTTTTATAAAAATTGCCCATATTATCTTTATCATGGAATATAGTTTTGATCAATATTTATAGTATTAGTAAAAAATATTAATTTTATTGATTATATTTATAGTTGTAAAGAATCAAAAAGCAACAATTAGCACCATTAGTGTGAAAATCAAATTAGGTGACAAAATAAGTTACCGAAAATTTGGGTTGAAAGCCCAATCCTTCTAGAACTGCTTTTGTATTACTTGTGCTATATAGCTTTAAGCATTTCCGTGCCAGAATGTTGCGCAAATAGCTAAAGGCTCTGAGTTAGTAGTAGTTTAAAGGTTTTTTCCATTATCAAAAACTTGCTCTAACTGTGGTCAGATTCAAGATATGCCATTATAGCAGTTTTCATTAACTCATTAACATAGAATACAGAGATTTTGGCTTCAAGGCAGTAGGCAGAAGTTTTGTAGTCAACATGAGTAAAAAGCGCTATAAATCTGAGAACTTATGACTGCAAGAAGTGTAGCTTGTCAATAGATCCAGATTTAAACGCAAGTATTAATTTAAGAAATGCAGTCGGCTTGACTGTTGATGTCTGTGGATGAGTAACCGCCGACGTAGGGACGTTGCATAAGGGCGTCCGTACTAGAAGCTAGGGACTAACCATGCTTAGTCCGTACACATCAACAGGACTTACGCATAACCGCTGTACCTAGTAGGGGCAAATGGCATTTGCCCCTACAGGTGGTGTGCGACTTAATATTTTACGTAAGTCCCGATCAATAACTCACTTTTTATGACGTATTGTATCAGTTTTATGAAGCAAAACGTCAAGACTCAAATATTGTATTTCCGGTAACACGAAAAAATACATTGTAGAAATAAGTAGAAAGCCTTTGAAACATCCACGATATAGTCGAAGTAACACGTGTATGAATGAGGTATCAAAACACTAACATTCTAAATCCTATGACCAGTCGTCTATTATCTACAGTTCCTAAATTTAAGCCATTAAAACTTTTGAGAAAATGGCTAGATAGTATAGAAATTAATAATCCCAAATTCGCCAGATTTTTATGTAAATTAATTCCAAGTCAGTGCCCCTTTGAGCGCGATATCACTTTTTTTGGTCATGTTTTGTTTCACATTCCTCCTATGTGCAAACTTAACCCTCTTTACAATGAACTAATTAATTTGAGGTTTAGAGCTTTGTGTTACTTGGCGGATGTGTGTGGAGAATTGATTTAGTTGACAATTTCACGACTTACGCAAAGAAACCGGGTTTTTAGGATAAATCATTGTTTTTAACAATAAACATTGAGGAAAAAACCCGGTTTCTATTTCTGGGTTCACCTGCGTAGATCCTGAATTTATCTCATAAAGCTTTATTAGGACTTACGCAAAGAAACCCGGTTTCTACGATAAATTGTTGTTTTTGACAATAAACATCTACGAGAAACCGGGTTTCTGGGTTCGCATGGCTTTAGTCCTGTTTATTATAGGACAGTTGCTCAAAGTAATAATTCCTAGATTTTTTCCGTCTTCCAAGACTTTTTATAATATCAAATCCGCTTACTTCCGAGGGGCGAAGAGAATCGCCCGTAGATCAGAAACCGGGTTTGTGGGAGGTTAATGTCAGTAAGTGTAAAGCATTTGATACTTTCCCCGGTTTCTCTGCTAGATATAGGTGAAGTCAGAAGTTAAAGGTTAAATTCTTGCTGTAACTTTCGCGGCCATTAATAAACCTTCAAATAACTTAATGCCATCTGTATTACCTAACATTGGGTCTGATGCTCTCTCCGGATGAGGCATCATTCCCAACACATTGCCTTGACGGTTGCAGATACCAGCAATATTGTTCAGGGAACCATTGGGATTAGCTTGTTGAGTAATTTCACCATTTTTTGTGCAATAACGAAATAAAATTTGATGATTATTCTCCAACTCTTGCAAAGTATCGGTATCAGCATAATAACGACCTTCCCCATGAGCTATTGGCAAAGTAATTATTTCTTCTGTTCTATAAACAGATGTCCAAGGAGTCTCAGAATTTTCTACTTTGACAAAAACTTGATTGCAGATAAAATTTAATTTCTGATTTCGCACCAATACCCCAGGCAATAACCCTATTTCTGTCAATATCTGGAAACCATTACAGATCCCTAAAACTAACTTACCTTTTTGAGCGTGGTTAATAATTGCTTTCATTATGGTCGAAAAACGGGCGATCGCTCCACATCTTAAATAGTCTCCATAACTAAAACCTCCAGGAATAATTATTACATCCACATCAGAAATATCTTCTTCTTGATGCCAAACCATGCGAGTTGCTTGATCCAATAATCCCTGAGTTACCCAAGCTACATCGCGATCGCAATTGGAACCAGGAAACATAATAATGCCAAATTTCATATTAATTTTAAATTAATTTAACTAATTGATTGCTATAGCAGGGAACAGGGAATAGGGAACAGGGAACAGGCATGAAAAACATTTCCTAGTCTGAGATTTATCATCAGTAATTTTCAAGAGTCAATTCTTTCTTAGCGATAGAAACAAAATAGCTCTAGGATTTACCCAGAAACTGGGTTTGTATAAGATTTACCATGCTGACATTTATCTCCCACAAACCCACCCGGTTTCTTAATAGATATCTCCAATAATAAAAAATCAAATCAATTATTAGGCAGAAATAATTTCTTCTTTCCCATTACCGAATAATTATTCAAGTTTTTCCTTCTTGCTTGGTCAATCCTATCCCTAAAAGGGAGAAATAATTATTAATTGTTAATTGTTCCCTACTCCCTCTAATTCAAAACGATAATTTTCAATTACAGGATTTGCCAATAATCGGTCGCAGATTAATTCTATTTGTTCTCTAGCAGTTGCTTCATCCGTTGCCTGAAGTTTCAAATCAATATATTTACCAATTCTAACTTGTTCTACATTTTCATGTCCCATCTGTGCTAACCCAGATTGAATTGCGGTACCAGCAGGGTCCAAAACAGATGGTCTTAGAGTAACATATATATGTGCCTGATATTTTTTTGTCACCTTAGTACAAAATTTTAGATTTTAATTGAACTATTTTTAGATATTATCTGTTATTGCAGTCGAAGCAAAGGGCGTGGACATTTTTCATTAATGGATAATTGATCATGGATAATGGATAATTGATAATTACCTCTCACTTTTAGGGAGAGGATTGACTAAAAGGAAAAAATTTATTTCTCTTGGTCGATTGGATATGGCGCCGGTCACCTATCCATCCCTCCCTACGGGAAGCTCCGCTAACGACCGCTTTTTACCCTTTATTGGGGAGGCTAATCAAGCTGAATTATTTAATTATTAATTATTAATTATTCGGTAAATAGTCGAGCTACTATCAGCAATTAATGCCTGAATTTTGAATTTTGACTGGGCTGAATTATTTAATTATTAATTATTCGGTAAATAGTCGAGCTACTATCAGCAATTAATGCCTGAATTTTGAATTTTGAATTTTGAGTTGCGCTATAAGTTCTACCCAAATTAACTATATTGGCCATGAAAATCAATCGCACCCGGTCTCAAGAGCGTGTTTTAAAACTACTAAAAACCGAGAAGCGATCGCTATCTGCTCAGGAAATTTATTCAAAACTACGTAGATGTGACAAACCTCTGGGACTAGCAACAGTATATCGTTCTCTGGATGCTCTCAAGCAAGAGGGTGTAGTAATTGTCAGGACTTTAGCTAATGGTGAATCTGTTTATAGTTCTATACAGCAAGACCAACACCATATTACTTGTGTTAAATGTGGGACTTCTATACCCATTAATGAATGTCCTGTCCATGATTTTGAGGACAAATTGCAGCAGTCCCACAAATTTAAGATTTTTTATCACACTTTGGAGTTTTTTGGACTTTGTGATAGGTGTATTTAGAATTTATAATTAAGATTCTAAATTTTAAATTCCATTTGAAGATACAGCGCTTCCCGTTGTTATGAGGTACACCGATTGTGGGTAATATCCCGAAACTACCATATTTTCATTATTTACCTCGTACCTCATTTGTCTGAAATATGCTGTATTTCTTAATTCTCAATTCAATTTTGATGTAATCTAAAATTTAGAATTATTAAATTTTTCAATTCTAAATTCTAAATTCTAAATTCAATTTGCTAACTGCTAACTGAGTTTTTGCCATCTGTCACAATAGAACGCATACCCTCTAAAGTTGCTGGAATATTCCGTGGGTCCATAAACATAACCTTACTACTATCACTACTACCGATCTTCTGACCCATATCCAGATAATTTTGAGCTAATAAAAATTGTAGTGCCTCTTTAGCATTGGGGTCTTCACGGAGGGTTTTAGTAATAATTTCCAATGCTTCAGCAGTTGCAGAAGCTCTCAATACTTGAGATTGACGTTCGGCTTTAGCCTTCAAGACAATTGCCTGTTGTTGGGCTTCTGCTTCTAAAACAGTTGCTTTTTGACGAGCTTCAGCATCAAGAACTTGTGATTCTGCCTTACCTCTGGCAGAGTTAATTGCAGAATCTCTTTGCCCTTCTGAAGTTAAAATTGCTGCCCGTTTTTGCCGTTCCGCAGTCATCTGTAATTCCATAGAATCTTGTACTGCTTTGGAGGGGCTAATATCCCGTAATTCTACCCTAGTTACTTTTACTCCCCAAGGGTCAGTAGCAATGTCTAATTCTCTGAGTAATACTTCATTAATTTCTGTACGAGCTGTAAAAGTTTGGTCTAATTCTAATTTACCCATTTCTGCCCGAATTTGAGTTAAAACTAGATTAGTCATTGCAGATTTGAGATTTTCTACTTTGTAGAAGGCTTTTTCCATATCCATAATCCGCCAATAAACTACAGCATCTACACTAATTGCTACGTTATCTCTAGTAATACATGGCTGAGGTGGAATATCTAATACTTTTTCCCGAATAGTTTCTTGATAAGAAATTCTATCCAAAAATGGGATGACAAATTTCAAACCAGCATCTAATTTTCTACCATTATATCTTCCTAAAGTTTCAACCAAAGCTTCATTTCCTTGATTAATAACTTTGACACTTCCGGCTAGACTTGAACCACCTAAAGCTAAAAATACGAGTAAAAAAAACTGTTCCATTTTTCATCTCCTAATTTTCTAAATTAGTTGTTATTTGAATTGATTTTGGTTGGGAAGATAAATGTAAGCATTCAGCTATTAGCGGTCAGCTCTCAGCAATAATATCCAAACCTTAAGGAGGAGCTTTAAATGAATATAGCCTTTAAAGTCGGCTTTTCTAGTAGAATTCAATTTCCCTCAATGAATAAAGCTTTTATCTAAAACTCAAATAAATAGCTGATAGCTAATAGCTGACTACTGAATGCTTACTAAGAATTTAATAAATTTTCTGGCAATACAAATAAAGTATTACCTTCTCGTCTAACGACGATAACCTTTTCTTGAGCAGCGATAATACTATCTAAATCGTCACATTTAGCGCGCCAAGAATTACCTTCATAAAGTACCCTACCTGGCTGACCTGGTAATATTTCTGTTAAAGTTTCTGCTTCCTTAGCATCAGTAATAGTAGTTACTGTACGGTGGGGCAATAGACGACGTAAAGCAAAAATAAAAGCTACAGAAAAAATCATCCACAAGGCTACCTGTAGACTCATACTAGGAATTATGAGAGACACGAGTGCCACAACAAAGGCACTTAGTCCCATCATAAATTCAACAAAGGCCGTGGGTACAAGAAATTCTAAAAAACAAAGAATTGCCCCAGCTAGTAACCAAAATATCGTTAGACTTAAGAGCATGGATAAATGTGTTCAATAATTAATAATTAACAATTAATAATTAATAATTACCTCTTCTTCTCCATAAATGGAGAGGCTTTATACCTTAATTTTTCGGTAAGGTTAGATTTATTAGTAATTTTACGGAAAAATTACTATAATTTGGTGACATCACTACCTATAATCATACCTTGACAAATAATTAGGTATACGATCAGTTTATTTTGAAATTTATCAAGATAGCTTCTATCTCAATATATCTTTGCGTTTTGACTTTGAGAAAGTCCTCTGAAAACCTCCTAATTTATTCATCAACAGCAAAAAAAACAATTCCTTACAAAAATTCTCAAATTAATTTTTAAATATTATAACTTTTGACTTTTGATTGTTAACTTTAGACTTGTGACTTAATTCTATGATTACCAAAAAATAAGGTTATTAGGCTCCTCTTTGAGGGGGATGAAAAAGCAGTCGCGAGATGGATGGGTTACCGGCGCCATATCCAATCGACTAAGAGAAAATTAATTTCCTTATGTCAATCCCGATGGTTGAGCCAGAGGTACTGATAACTGATAACTGATAACTGATAACTGATAACTGAAATGACTTCTACCCCACTAATTTATTGTCCAAATATTAATTGTCCCAATCCGTCTAACTCCTGGGGTAACCAAGAGTGTGAAGCTTGCCAAACTAAATTAATCTATCGCTATTTATGGGCGGTTGCTCCAGAGGTTGAGATTTCTGTAGGGGAATTATTGAGCGATCGCTACTATGTTGTAGCTCCACAAGTTTGGCTAGATACTAAACCTGGCGATCTTCCGTTTATTTATGAGGAGTTGCCAGATTATATTATGCCTTATCTACACTTATATCCTCAGAGGCTCCATACCCCAGAGGTATATGGTTTTTATCAACATGGAGAAGAAACTTATCCTAGAGATATTCTGTTATTAGATAACGTTCCTCTAGACTCTGAAGGTAAATTGTTTCCTGCTCTTGTGGAAGCTTGGCCCACGGCAACTCCCGTACGTCAAGTCTACTGGTTATGGCAAATGATGCAGTTATGGAAACCTCTATCGGAACAAGGTGTAGCTTCTAGTTTATTTACAAATAATTTACGGGTGGAAGGTTGGCGGTTACGACTTTTAGAGTTGGACCTACAAACCCATAATACTAAACTTAGGGATTTCAAGATTTTTTGGTCAAATTTAATTCCTACCGCTCATCCTCAAATTCAAGAACCATTGACAGAGATTTGTCAGATGATTAGTGATATAGGGGAATCTCTAGAGGCGATCGCTCCGAAATTAAACCAACTACTATTAGAGCAGGCAGCCGAATTACCACTAAGTTTTCAAATAATGGGGGCTACAGACACTGGCCCTGTGCGTCTGCATAATGAGGATTGTTGTTATCCTACAGAACAAGATTTAGCTAATAATCAGCTAGTACCCCATTTAGCAATGATTTGTGATGGAGTCGGTGGCCATGATGGGGGAGAGGTAGCTAGTCAACTAGCAGTACAGTCCATTAAAAGATTAGTTCAAAACCTATTAACAGAGGTAGAACAACAACAGGAGTTAACATCTCCAGATTTGGTAACTAAACAACTCGAGGAAATTATTCGGGTAGTCAATAATATGATTGCCACGGAGAATGACGAACAAGGAAGAGAATCTCGACAGAGGATGGGTACAACATTAGTTATGGCACTACAGTTACCCCAACAGGTAAAACCTTCCTCAGAGTTAAATCCAAATAATGCCCATGAGTTGTATATAGCTAATGTGGGGGATAGTCGTGCCTATTGGCTAAGTAGAAATGGCTGTCAGTTGTTGACTGTGGATGATAATGTAGCTTCTAGGGAGGTGCGTCTGGGTCATTCTCTGTATTGGCAGGCATTACAACGTCGCGATGGGGGGGCTCTGATTCAGGCTTTGGGTACAAGGGATGGAGAGTTTATTCGTCCCACTATTCAAAGATTTTTGATTGAAGAGGAGGGTTTATTACTTCTATGTTCGGATGGTTTGAGTGATAATGATTGGGTTGAGAATTCTTGGGTTGAATATACTCCCAAGGTTCTCCGGGGTGAAATTTCTCTGAAGCAAGCAGTTGAGTCTCTAATTAATTTGGCGAATGAGAAAAATGGTCACGATAATACTTCGGTAGTGCTTGTCCACTATCGTCTTTCTCCAGAGCAGTTAATCTTATCAAATATTCCTACGGCATCACCCCCGGTAAGGGAAGTTTTTATACCAGAATTGTCTGAAGCTTCTAAAGAACTTCTTTATAGTAATGATGAAGAAGTATCGGAACCTCAACCTCAGCCTAAAGGCAACCCTGAACTTGAGCCTCAGTTGGAACAACTCCAAGATTTTTCCTGGTTAAAACCCTGGATGTTTATGGTTGGTTTATTATCGATCTTATTGGTAGGAGCAATTATAGCGGTATGGCGAAATTGGGAAAATTTTCAGTCTCCTGGAGATTCTCCTGCACCTTGGCAGAGTCCTATGATACCTGAGCCTTCGGAACCTCCAGTTTCTCCTAATTCTTAATCTTTATTCAATAGACATCTCCAGAAAATAGGGAACAGGGAACACTTAACTGGGAACAGGAAGAAAGAATAGATAATTTATGGATAAGAATTGATTTTATTTTTAATTTTCGGAAATGTCTAATAAATATTTAGGATATTTTTAGTAGTAAGTAGAAATAGCTTTCGATCTGATTTTATATCATGTTCGCTTGAATACTTAATAATTGGTCTATTTGTTTTGTTGGGCTTTAAACCCAGATACATATTTAGCTGGCTCAAGCCCAATTACAAACTAATACTTTTTTATAACTGAATTATCCGAATATAATCAGGACTTACGCAGAACCGCCATATTTAGTAGGGGCGAATGGCATTCGCCCCCTGGGGATAGGGTATTCTTTCAGAATTTGCGTAAGTTTTGATAATATTATAAGTCTCATTATAGTTAGGGCTTGCTAATTACAGTGGTTTTCATTTCGGTAAACCACAGTAGGGGCGATTTGCTTGCTCGCCCCTACAGGATTTCTGTTATGGCGATGTGGTTCATCAATCTGAAAAGCGCTGTAAATCTGAAAGTGTTTACAGATCAAGCTTTTTGCCTTTTTGAGTATTGAAAAAGTGGGATATTTTGAGTTGAAAAGCCTGAAAATGTTAGTATTTTAGACGCATAGTTGGACACAGAAATTGAGGAACAATTCTAACTCCTACGTCCTATCAATTCCTATTTCTACTAACTACTAACTACTAACTACTAACTACTGACTACTGACTACTGACTACTGACTACTGACTACTACAAGAAGGATAAATTAATTTTAAGAAAAAACCGAAAATATTGATGTCATTTTGCATTTTTTGTAATTCTTTTTGATGTTCTTCTGCTACCGCATAATACCACTGACAATAATTTTTAAAGTCTTCTCTATATTTAACTTCTTGATAAAATTCCTGGGTAGTTTGATAAACTTGACAAATTTCTGTAACAGTTGAATTTGCTTCTGGAAAAATGCCTCTTAATTCTGGCTGCATCTCAAGTAACTCCTATGGATTAATCTATAGCAACGTTTTGATTATAACCAACCCCGCAGACGATAAACTATCATACCTATATATTCTTTTAAAGCTTTAGTCGAATTTTGTAGATTGGCAGCATCAGGAATAATATTTAACAAAATACCTTGCCAACTATCTATTTTTTCCTGCAAGTCTCTTTCGGTAACTAAAAAATCTGTTGGTGCTGGAATTACTGGTATTTTCTGTTTTTTAAATATCAAAAAAGAACGTGGAGTATGGAGTGCTGAAGTTACCAACAATACAGAACCTTTTATTTCTTTTGTTTCTAAAATTTGTTTAACATTAACAGCATTTTGATAAGTATTTAGAGAGTCAGTATCCTGTAAAATTGCTGTTTTTGGTACTCCCATAGATTCTGCAATTTCTGCCATATCTCCCGACTCAGGATTTCCTCCATCTTTCCAATCAACTCTACCTCCACTTAATATCAGAAAAGGTGCTTTACCTTGTTGATATAATCTCACTCCATGTAAAATTCTGTCCCCTGCTTCACTAAAATCTACCCAAGGGCGGGGCGAATTAGCTGGTTTAATGCCACCTCCTAAAACAACTATTGCTTCTGCCGAAGGTAACTCTTTTGGTGGTAAATTTTGCCATTCTAAAGATTTAATCAGTCCTTGAGAAACCCAAGAATTACTAAAAGTAAGTGTTACTGTAAATGCTAGAAAAATTACTAATGCTGACCATTTGGGATACCACCATAACAACACAAAAGCTATCAGCATTAGTAAGCAAGATAATCCTAATGGATAGATAAATAAAGGGAGTAATTTAGAGAGAAACAAAAACATTTATAATTCAGTAATTAAATAATACTTTGCCATTAATAGGGGGTTGAAATTAATAATTATTATAATGTTCGGATAATAAGTTATTTTTGTTTGTAGTAGGGCTTTAGCAATATCTATAGTTGTGGCTCAAACCCTACTACGATCTTTAATTATTAGTATTTTTTTCTAGATTTTGAGGATATTTGACTGTGCCTGAGAAACCAACTCAATACAGAAACACCGCTACGTTCTTTAGGTGTTTTAGGCCATGGTTTAATTGTTGGTTTTGGTTTTGATGGTGCGGGAGAATCCACAGGTTCAGCATCTTCTTTTTCTGGAATTTCTGGTCTTGATTCTATTTGCAACCAAAACCCTAATAATCCAGCAGAAATTCCTCCAATTACACCAAATATAATACTTCCTTTTATTGTATATTCTAGTAATATAAAACTAATACTGAAAAATAAAGTAGCTGCTAGTCCGGCAATTAAGGCTTTTGATATTGGTGACTGATCCATAGTTTTTCATAGTTATTGGAAACAACAATTTTTTCTGATTTAACTAAAAATTATAGTTTTATTTTCAATTTTATAGATTGGGATTAATATAGCTTTCTATTATAGCAGTCTAAAGAAAGAAACACGAAGCCCACCCCACTAATAAATGGTAGGTTAATTCTAGCAATTATCGTAACTGAAAATCCAAGGAAATTCCTAGTAATAATGGTCTGAGTGTAGTCACAATATTCCCGTAATTGGCATGGAACTTTTAAGCTCCACTCACTATAACTGTAACAGTCTGGACTATCAGATTGGCTTTTGCAGTTATCCTCACTAAAATGTGTTTTTTGATACAGCAAAAAATTAATTGATATCCTCTTTAGTTGGTTAGTACAACTTGAGGGGCTAGGGGTATTAAGGTACGATCAATAAATACAATACCTCAATTTGCTGCTAATAAAATCTTTCTAATGTTGAGATCAATAATCTAGCAGTCGCGATCGCATAACTCAAAAAACTGAGATAATTTTGTTTTTTTCTTCAACCTTGTTTGGATCTATTTGAGAATTTTTCTTTTTATATTTAGCGATCGCATTTAGATGTGCTTACGTTGCGGGAATACCGAATAAAAATTATTGATGTCATCAAAAAAATTGATATATAAACTGGGAAATACCGAGTATTTTTTTGGAAAAAAATTTTACTTTTAACTTTTATAAACATAAATTGTAGTTAAATTTGTATAGATAAGTTTATATGGAAAATTAATTACAGATCATAGTTGAAATTTTGTTGCTTTTTGCCTGTTATTTGTTGCATATTACTTATTTTTTGTTGCTTTTTACCTGTTATTTGTTACATATTACCTTTCTTTTGTAGTCTATCTCAACTAAGAAATTTATTGTGCACGACTATTTATTTAACTTAAGTATTTGTCTATCAAAAAGAATAATTTATATGTCAATAAAAAAATAATAATACTTATAATTCAATTAATTTATTGTTATACTTACAGCGTCGGAATTAAATAATATAAGTTAGGACATTCTGATAAATCCTGGTGTTTAGTCTAAGGTTTAAAGATGGTACTCATTGAAGGAAATTGAGATGCGTTTGCCCTGGGGTGACAAGCAAGCTAAAAGATACAGGACTTAATACTATTAACTATCTGTATGAAAATGGAAGACGATAACCGATTTCTTTCTGGCTGTGGCACATTTTTGGGAGTGTCATTTGGTCTCTTTATGCTCTACGCAGGTTTAAATTATTCGGGATTTTGCTTAGCGCAGATCCGCTATTTAAGTGATGAGGATAAATTTAGAAAAGAATTTGAGAGATTCAATCAGCTAGATACCACTTTCATTCCTGAAAGGCAAAATAATGAAAATGGGGGGCAACGTTATAAACGAATAAAATACGAGAGCTTTGAGCAGTTTATGGAGAGTAACCCCGACTGCTGCACTGTCCGTCCTTCTGGCATTGCTAGTCTTTGGTTACGCATCACAGGTGTTCATAGTGGAGAAGTGACAGTTATGAAGTATACCGTTTACTATCTAGATGAAAATGGCGAACGAAGATCGCGGGAATCAAAAAGACAAATTATTCTGCAAAATTGTGGACAACGTTGGTATATTCTGGAGCCATCTTCTTGAATAAAGCGTAATCTCAACTTGCGAATGGAGCCATCTTCTTGAAGCTTAATCTTAACTGACAAACCTCATACAATGACAAATATTTGAACTTAGTTCAAATTGTAAATTTCTAGCCAATATACAATAGGAGCAATAAAATTATGCTGACAGGACCGATAGCACCAGTAGAACCGTTAGCAGTAAATGAAATAACAAATTGGTACTTGTACGGACAGGAAACAACTCCAACTAATCTGGCAGATGAAAGCTTGATTCGGCCTGCATCTGAATACTGAATACTGAAGCCAAAGGTAATTAAACATGAAAATTCTTTTAGGTTGTGGCACATTTTTAGGAGTGTCATTAGCTCTTTTTACGATCTACGCAGGTTTAAATTATTCGGGATTTTGCTTCGCGAAGATGCGCTATTTAAGTGATAAGGAAAGATATAGATATGTATTTGAGAGAATAAATCAGCCAGGTTATATTTCCATCAGGGATGAGCAAAATAATGAAAATGGGCGGCAATATTACGAAAGCATACCATACGAAAGCTTTAGACAGTTTTTGGAGAGTAACCCCGATTGCTGCGCTATTATTTCTTATGCTATTACTCCTCGTTGGGATTGGGAACGCATCACCGATTTTGATAGCGGAGAAATTACAATTCTGAATTATACCTCTTATTATCTCGATGAAAATGGTAAGCGAAGATCGACGGAAGTAAACTGGCAAGTTATTCAGCAAAATTGTGGACAGCGCCACTATCTTAGGGAGCCATCTTATTGAAGCGTAATCTCAAGTTACAAACGTCATAAAAGGGAAAACATTTCAAACGTAAATTTCTAGTCAATATACAATAGGAGCAATAAAATCATGACAAAACAAACACCGATACCGAATATAGTTGATGAATTAAAAGACCCGCTAGCAGTTGAAACAATAACAAATTGGTACTTGTACGGACAGAAATCAACTCCAAAACAAGAGGATTTGGTAGATGACAACTGGATTCGACCAGCAGAAGTAGAGCATCCTATTATGATTCCAATTGATGCGACAAAGTTTATGGAGACTGTTGGAAGGTTTGCTCTCGGGCCTCAGTTTGAATTGGTACAAGGGTTTTTCGATGAAGATAACTTTTTTGCACCTCGTACAGCTCCTTATAGTAAAGCAGAAATAGGACAAGCACTTGGGTTAGACCGTTATGGCTGGAACATGAAGCATTATAACTGGAAAGATAAAAGAACTGATGACTATGTACAACGAGTTTACCTTTATAACTCCCAAGAATATAAGATTTCCGACAAAGCAGAATTTGTGGTTAAAGATGATGGTACAGGAAAGATAACAAGAGAGATAATAAATTTTGCTATCGAACCTCGGGAAGTTGAAGAAGAACTAGACTTCTCTCCTCCAAATGATGATGAAGGTATAATAGATCGAGATAACTTTGATTTTAAGGGGGGTGGGGATGTTACTGATTTTGGTAATGCAATTCTTCAACCAAGAGTAGATCCCTCTGGAATTGGTCGAACAGTATATTTTGATTATATTAATCAGGGATCAATTAAGCCAGTTACATACAATCGCGAAACCTATAACAAAGATGTTGCGTTCATAAAAGATAATTTTGAGGAAACTAATATTGTACTTAGCGGAGTTCCCTTAAGATTAGGCATGGGTGAACTGTCAGATAATTTATTTGAGAAGGGCGTGACTAAATTCTTAGATAGCGCAGACCGACCAATTTTCTATGGTACGGAAAAAGATGATGAACTGTCTCAATCAGATTTTAATGCTCCAAAGCTTACAGGTTTTCTGGGGAATGGTAGTGTTCTTATCGGTGGTGATGGAAACGACAAACTAGAACTTGATGCAGTTAAAGGTAAAAAGATCTTAATTGGTGGCAAGGACAATGACACAATAACAGGATCGCTGGCAGGGTTGTTCGATACCTCCGTCTATGAGGGCCCAAGCTCCGAGTACAAGATTGAACGTTTTAGCGACGGTGTAGTTACGATAGAAGACAAAGTAAAAGACCGCGATGGTATCGATACCTTAAGAAGGGTAGAATTTGCACAATTTTCAGACAAAACGGTTGATCTCATTTCGGGGCAAGATATCTCCTCGTCATTGACAGAACTGGTAGCATGAGCGACGATATGCAGGCAGTTAAAGCTGCAGCTAGCCAAATCATTGATGAGATTTTTGATGAAGATCGCGGCTTGCTTAATTCTCGGATATCTGTCGTTGGATATAATGACTCCGGCCCAACAACCTATCTCTCCTTCACCGAGCAACCAAAAATCGAAGACCGAAAAACTGCAGCCATCAATGCCATCAATAGCATTTCAATTAGTGGCGGTTATGAACCGGTGAATGGTGCTTTAATACACTCACTTAATGGCAGTGCAGGAGAATGGCGCGAGGAAGCGACTGCCCGACGCATCTTTCTATTTGGTGACGAACCTGCGGACGACCCCGAACTTCTATCTGAAGTGCTAGAGCTAGCATCCGATGTCGGGGTTTCCCGTTCTGCTAGCAGCCTTTCTGCGTCCTCAATAGCAAGTGATATTGAGACTAGCAGCGTTAATGATAACTTGGCCGTCACGCGCTTTGCCTTACAAACCACAGAATCTGACGGTACTTCGACAACAGTTCCTGTAGAAATATTCACAATTATGGTTGGCAGCAACTCTGCTGCTTCTACAGATTTTCAAAACCTCGCTACTGAAACCGGAGGAGAATTTTTTAATCCTGCCAATGCCTCCGAAGTAGTAGATGCAATCCTCGCAGCGATAGGTACTCCGATAGAAACTCCTATTGATGAAGAGGAAACTAACATAATAGAAGGAACAAGTAGTCGAGATAATTTGATTGGCACCGATGGCGACGATACAATTACTGGTTTACAAGGTGGAGATACTATCACTGGTGGTGGTGGTAACGATACATTCGTTTACACTAGCATTGTAGATGCAAGAGATATCATTACTGATTTTGAGATTGGTAGCGATAAAATTGACCTAGCTGGAGTATTAGATAGTGTTGGCTATACAGGTACTGATCCCATTGCTGAAGGTTACGTTGGCTTTAGCTCTAGGGACACAGATACTATAGTGACTGTCGATACAGATGGTTCTGCGGGTTCTGGTAGAGCTCGTTCCTTTTTGGTAGTTCAAGGAGTTACTCCTGTAGCTCTCAATAACTCAGATAACTTCATTTTTTAATTGATCAGGACTTACGCAGATCAACCCAGAAACCGGGTTTTTTGTAGATATTTATTGCCAAAACAACGATTTATCCTAAAAACCCGGTTTCGCGTGCGTAAGTCCTATTTATATCAAGAGCGATCAGATTAGGTAGGCGATCGCTTACCCTCAGACTCTATCCAACTGTAAACATTTATCAAATAAAACCATGACTAATATATTTCAAAAATGCTTTCTTATTGCTACAAGTACAGTTTTCAGCTTATCAGTCCTGAATACTAATGCTGTGAATGCTGCTTCAATTACTTATGATTTTGAAGTTAATAACTTAGACGGTTCCTTAGCTGGGACCTATTCTGGATTTTTTGAATTTGATGATTCTACATTAACTGGAATTGGTAACGAATTTTTATCTGTATCGGAACTGAGTTTCGATTTTCTAGGTTTCAACTACAGTGAAACTGATGGTTTTCCTGAAGTTGTGTTTTTTGATGGCGACTTTCTGGGATTGATTTTTGGAACAGATGCTGAATTCTCTTTTGTAGAAGGCTTTGTTGACTCTAGTGACGCTTTCTTTACATATGATATTCCTGGGCAAGAAGGTGGTTCAGGAGATGTTATATACACTTTACGTCCATATACCCCAGTATCTACACCCGAGCCAACTGCTGTTTTCAGTTTATTAGCTTTAGGTGCTGCAGGTTGCAGTGGTGTTTTGAAGAAAAGAAAGTAAACATTATGATTAGGACTGACGCAAGTGTAAGGTATTTTCGTCCGAAGCGATCGACAGGGAGGCAATCTCAAATCCTAGTTTTTTGTACCTTATGCGTAAGTCCTGATCGTCATTTCAGTTACCAGTTATCAGTTATCAGTTATCAGTACCTCCGACTAAAGTCGGAGGCTTGAAATACTGAAGTTAATTTTTTTCATCCCCTTAAAAAATGTTTTTAGAGAGTTGCTTAAAATCCCCGTTACAAAAATAACTTCTGTACGAGCGATTCGCGAATCGCCCCTACTGACTTCTGACTTCCCTATCCTCCCAAACCCAAAACATTCTGTAATAACATCTGATCTTCGCCCTTAAGTTGAAACCGGCCACTTTCAATATCTCTAATCCAGCTTTGGCTTTTTCCCAACATAGTTGCCAACTGTCTCTGACTTAACTGTTGATTTTTCCTAGCCATCATAATCTGTTCCCCACAGATCGCAGAAAGCTTTTTCGTTCTTTTGCGCTTATTATTATAACGTAACTTCTGTTTTTCAAATTCTACCAAGTGTCGATCCCATTCCTGGGGAAGTTGAAACCACAGGATACGAGCATTCATTAACATATTCCACTTACCCCTCGGACCGCGATCTGTTAATCTCTGATTATTACTGCCATCATCAATCCAAAAATCCAAAGCTGCATCACCGTCATCAGGTAAATCTGCTAACTTTGCCCACATTGGTTGAATTTCTTCGGGGTAAGTTACCGGATCAAATTCAGGTTTAATCCCATAATGACTGAGAACCTCCAAATCGCTCTCAAAAGTTTTCATTAGTCGTTTGCGATCGTCTCTAAAAGAAGATGCTTGTCTGACCTTTTCTTCGCCATAAGCAACTCGCATTAAGGTGGGTACAGTCAATCTTTGCTCCCTACCCATCTTAGTTTTGAATAGTAACCATAACAGCATTCGAGCAGTTCCTTCATGTTGCTGCCAAATACTCATTACAGTAGTTAATACAGACTTAGGTAAAATCCCATATTGATAAAATGCTGTGCGCTCTTTGCAAGCTTCCTTATTGAGGAAATACTTAGCCCAGATACCAGCTCTAACTCTAAAAGTCAGACCAACAAGATGTTTGCATCCTGTAGAATCTTCAGAAAAGTGATGTTGAATTTCTAATATATGCCACAGTTGACTTTCTGGCAATGAGAAGGCATTGATTTTGCCTTGCTGTGGCCAGTCAATAGTAGTGGTAATTTTGCAAGGTTGTTGAGCGAGATTTTTAATTAAACTCAGTTTAGTCGCTTTAGATAAGTCTTTGCGTTTTTCTAGCCCCAGGTACCTTTCTATTTGGCGATCGCTAATCACAAATTCTTGCTCCCATGGCTTGTCAATAACTGTGGCATGGGCAGCATAAATTAGGTTCATACAAGCTGCCCTGATATCCATTTCGGGTAGAGCAGTTAGATTATTTGTAGTTTGGGATAGACTATCCAAATCTTTGATACTGAAACTAATTGAACCCTGACCTTGCTTAATAGAACGTTGATAAATCAGTTTACCTTCTCCATCTACTGTCCAAGGTAGCGATCGTCTCTGCGCTAGAATGTTGCAAGCTTCCCAGATTACTATAGAAGAAGCAAAGGGACTGTGTTTGCCATCGGGAAATAAGTCAGAGTTTGTGGGTGTTCTTCTCTCCGTCTTATATCTACCTTTTTTGGGTTGGGTAGGAATAGGACTACTAATAGAACAGTGAATTACACATTGAGGTTCTTCGTGATATCCCTCACAACTATTACACAGTTCAGGATTAATAGAATATTGTTCATTTTCGACAACTATCGCACCAGTTGGGCACTGGCTTTGGGGCACACAGGTGGCACATCCGGTACAGTTTTCAGTGATTTTGTGAGTCATAACAAGCGCGTGTTTTTACGGTTGAGCAGTTAGGTGTTAGTCATACTGCTTGTCATCTGTAAGTTGATTTCCGTTCTTAGAAACTTATGACTTTCTATATAAATCTATGATTTTCTATAAATAATCTGTTCTATTCCTTATTCCACTGGCAACGTCGGCGCTATCCAGTCCACCAAGATTTTTATAGATAATACCAGATTTTCGCCAACAGTTACTAGCCCCTGATTGCTGTACAACTAACTATCTAAAGAGTTAAAATCTCAATCTAAATTTGATTTAAGTATTTTAATTTAAGTTTAATTGATACCTTTAATAAACCTTAATATTTCATAAATCTTTTAGATTATATGTTCATAATGAGCAAATTAATATTATCTTTATTTTTTAAAAAAAAGTAATTAATAGGTTATTTAGCAAATCAGAATATTTATACATTTAACTTGCAATAGTTAGTATTTTTAAGTTGACTTTTAATACTAATTTGAAATAAAAAAAGAAAAGGAGCAATGCTTAAATCATAAATTTCAATATATATTGATTGGCATTTAGCCCCCAAATATCAACTTCTCATCTAATTATTGAGATTGCTGGTTAACATTTCCATGAAGTTTATTACTAACATGATTTGTTCGACTCTCAAGTTGTATTCTACCTCTAGGAAGATGAATATTTTTTTGTTTGAGAATTCTCCTAACTTGAGTACCACTAAGTTTAATTCCGGTTCGTTGAGCAAGATAATTTGCTAAACGTTCTCCACTCCAGTTGCTATATTCATAACCTAACTGGTAAGGAGATTTTTTTGTAACTTCTATCAATAACTGAATATATTCTTCTGTAGCTTTACGAAAATTACCATGCTCTCGCCGATCTCGTAAACTATCTAATTGATCTGGATCTCCATGTACACACCAATAAGCAACTGTTCTATAAGAACAACCGATAAACCCAGAAATTTCTGAATAGGTTTTTCCGTCATTTAATAGGAGTAACATTAATACTCTTTCTCGGAAATGAGAGCAACTGCCCTCTCGCAAAGCTTTCTGCAATCTTTTCTTTTGCATTGAACTGAGAAAATCTTTTGCCGGCATAACAGCTACCTCAGCTTAACAACTTAATGCAACTTAGCTGTACAGTATCTATAAATCCGCTTTTTCATACCTTTTATTGGTAATATAGCGCTACGGGCAAGTCAAAAGTCAAAAGGCAAAAGTTAAAAGTCATCCCTGACTGAGTTTGAACATTGATAAATATCCTAACCTTTGCTTCGACTGCTACATAATATCAAATCCGGTGGTATTAGTATAAAAATACAGAGAAACCGGGTTGATATCAAATGCTCTACAAAACTAGCATTGATTTCCCACAAACCCGGTTTCTGATAATGCTCCAAAGCAAGCGGATTTGATATAAACTGCAACTTCAGCTCTAGGCAAAACTTGTCTGTTGCAGTCTGGCACTTTACCTGATATTAAAAGCAAGTTTAAATAGATTATTTGTGCTAGTTACTGGATGGTTATGACTTCTTTAGGAAGGCTTGACATCCTCCCGACGCTGCTCTGCGAGACAGCGCGGGATTCCCATCCATCACTCAAACAGACTAAGCTGAATGAATGACTCAGAGCGGGTTGACACCTCACTGAAAAATGCTGGCTTGCCAGTCTGACGCTTCCTCCGTGTCCGTTTAATTGTCTCCGAGTGCCCCTCGGCGACTGAGTGCAAAAAGTGATAACTGTACGGGATTTTCTGTTGCTTTAGTTTCAACCTTGGTTTTTGGTTGAACGATTTCTAAAATGTTTACCGCAGCGTTGACATCTCTATCATGGGATGTACCACAATTTAAACAAGTCCATTCCCTAACATTGAGTTGCTTTTTACCACCTTTAAAACCACAATTAGAACATTTTTTTGTAGTAGGTTCCCATCTGTCAATAACTCTAAATTCCCTACCATATTTCTCGCATTTGGCCTCAGTTAAAGTTCTGAATTGCCGCCATCCTAAGTCACTAATTGCTTTAGCTAGCTTACGGTTTTTAACCATTCCAGAAACATTCAAGTCTTCTAGAACAATGGTGTCATATTTTTTGACTAAATCAGTTGATAATTTGTGCAAGAAATCTGTACGAATGTCTTTGATTTTAGCATGAAGTTTAGCTATTTTTAATCTACGTCTTTCACGACGTTTACTTCCTTTTTCCGTTTTGGCAAATTTACGTTGAAATTTAGCTAGCTTTTTAAGGTTTTGCTTGAGAGGTTTTGGTGCTTCAAACTTTTCTCCATTACTCAAAGTTGCAAAAGTCGAAATCCCCAAATCAATTCCTACTGAATTATTAGTTTTAGGCAAAGACTCAGGATTTATATCTACTACAAAACTAGCAAAATAACGATTGGCCGAATCTTTGATTATTGTTAGAGAACTAGGTTCAGCAGGTAATTTTCTAGACCAAACTATTTTAATCTTACCTACCTTTGGTAGATAGATTGTGTCTTGACCAATTTTGTAATTAGCACCTACAAATCTTGCAGTTTGCTTTGACTTTCTACTCTTGAATAATGGTGCTTTAACTTTAATACCTTTTCGTTTACCTTTGCAACTATCAAAAAAATTTTTGTAAGCTTGGTCTAAATCCTTGAGAGACTGTTGTAATGGAGTAGATGCGACTTTTTTTAACCAAACTAATTCTTGCTTGACCTGGGTAATGAATTGCTTAGTTAAATCAACGTAACTTGGTTTCTTTTGACCATTAGCATATAATTGATGACAATATGCTAAACTTTGATTCCAAACATATCTACAACAACCAAATAGTTGATTAATGCGCGTTATTTGAACATGGTTTGGATAGATGCGGTATTTGTACCTGGCTTTCAATTTTATCGACCCGTTACTAATATTAGTTGCTATACTATAGCATGGGTTGGTATTCCCATCCCTCCGCTCCCCTCCCCCCTTTCAAAGGGGGGTTAGGGGGGATGGAGAGCGCGGGTCTTATACCAACATTTAGATAAAGAATAGGATTTAACTTAGTCATTATTTTTAACAACTAATATTGCCAAAAAGAGCATAAATATGTGATCTTAGAGAGTTTGAAATAATTCCTACCTCTCTTTGGTAGATAGTCAAATCTTGCTCTTAGTAGAATACTTGTAGATAGCTGAGAATTTAGATTAATTTGTCTTCTATTATCTTCTCCTTGATTAGTAAATTAATTTTTTGTTTTGCTGTATCTTTTTAGATAATAGCTATTCACTATTGCCAATAAAGTATGTTCTGATACTTTTGAGTTTTAATATAAATCGACCAAGAGAAAATATTTGCCATACGTATTTCAATCCCGATGCTTTCCTAGGTCATGCTGCGCAAACAGCCAGAGGTACTGATAACTGATAACTGAAATGACCTCTGGTATTTTTTTCGCTACTTTCGAGTAAGGTAAGAATTGTATGTTTTAAATGTTAGATAGAAGTTGGAATTAATATTTCAAATACAGTACCTCCATTTGGATTCGATCTACATCTCAGTTCTCCCCCATGTTTTTCGACAACAATTTGGTGAGAAATTGATAACCCTAAACCTGTACCCTTGCCTACTGGTTTGGTCGTAAAAAATGGGTCAAAAATTCGTTTTTGTACAGACTCAGAAATACCCGGACCATTATCAGAAATAGAAATTTTCAGACAATTCCGATCTGCTTTTCTTTGTGACTTTTGATTCATTTCTGTTTTGATAGTAATAATGCCAGGAATTTTTTGTTCTTCTAAAATATCTATGGCATTAGCAATAATATTCATAAATACTTGATTTAACTGACTTGCATAACACTCAACATTGGGTAAATCCCCGTACTCTTTAACAATACTAATTTTTGTTAGTTTGGGTGTGGATTTTAAGCGATGTTGTAAAATCAATAAAGTGCTGTCTATACCAGAATGAATATCTACTTTTTTCATCTCCGATTCATCAAGACGAGAAAAGTTTCTTAGAGATAAAACTAGCTCTTTAATTCGATTCGCTCCCATATTCATTGAATCAACTATTTTGGGCAAATCTTCCATCAAGAAATCTATTTCAGACTCTTCCACAAAATTTTGAATTTCTGATACTGGTTCTTGATAGTTTTTTTGATAAAGTTGCAGTAAATCTAGTAAGTCTCTAATATAGTTATTTGTATGGACAATATTACCATAGATAAAATTAATAGGATTATTAATTTCATGGGCAATACCAGCAACCATTTGACCCAAACCAGACATTTTTTCTGCTTGTACTAATTGAGCTTGAGTATTTTGTAGTTCCTTTAAAGCTTTTTCTAATTGTAATGCTCTTTCTCGTTCGCGTTTTTCGGATTGTTGGAGTGCAATTTCTCCTTGTTTTCGTTCTGTAATATCACGCACAATTGCTAATACTTCATCTGTACCACTTTTAACGTAACGAGCTTCATAATGATAGAGGTGATCATTGATCAAAGTAGAATATTCTCCTGCTTGCACTTTACCAGTTTTGAGAGTAAGCTGTAAGTAGTGTCGAGTCCAAACAGCTAAATCTTCGGGAAATATTTCTTCTAGAGTTTTCCCTAATACTTCTGATGCTTCAAGCGCATTTTCGTCGTCTTTTGCTGGATAGTAATCAAGAAAAATTCCTTTTGAGTTGAGACGTAACATTAAGTCAGGAATAGCACTGAGAAGACTATGGTTTCGTTTTTGGCTTTCTTGTAGCGCTTCCTCTACTCGTTTACGTTCAGTGATATCGAATCTAATAGCTAAGTATTGATAGGGTTTGCCGAAATCATTTAAAAAAGGCACAATAGTAGTATTAACCCAATAAAAACTACCATCCTTAGCTCTATTTTTAATTTCCCCTCTCCAAACTTGACCAGAGCTAATAGTAGACCAGAAATCTCTAAAAAATTCTCGGGGATGATATCCAGAGTTAAGGATAGAATGAGTTTTGCCAATTAATTCTTCACTAGAATATTGAGAAATTTCATAAACTTTATCATTTACATATTGAATAATACCTCTATGATCTGTAATAGCAACGATCGCTGCTTGATCTAGGGCAAATTTAATGTCTGATAGTTCTTTTAGGGTTTTCTGCAGTATTCCTTCTAGTAAGCAACGTTCTGCGATTGCCCTACCATAGTTAGTCAGGTTTGGTGTATCGCGATTATTTTCAACTAAGGCCGCTACCATCTGCTTGACCTCGTAATAGTTATCAGTATATTGATTGAGAATTTGATTTGTTTCCATAGTTTTTTGTTACTCTTTGTTTAACTTTGATACACCGCTGATTGTTTTAACTTCACTTTTAGGTTGAGAAGAATTGTAGCTTTGAGGAGTTGAACTTGTAAATGCGAGATCGATTGTTTGTTGTTTAGCAACTTAAATTGTAGTAAATATAGCTAAGAAAGAATTGGTTAGGAGGTAGACTGATGATGAATCAAGATCGCGGAAATATTTTTCCAACTTCTCCCTATTTCTTCTCTTGGTCAGCATTCCCTCTCTTAGTCGATTGGACATGGTTAGGTAATATCAAATCTGCTCAGGTTAGGTATAAAAAATATTCCATCTTCAGCTATTGCCAAATCTTTCTATCTCTCCCCATCTCCCCACCCTCCCCACACTCTTTATCTAAATTATATAAAATCCGGTTATACAGTAATCGCATTCAAAAATCCTCAACTAAAATATGTGTTTGCTAGAAGCACGAATTTAAAAATTTATGCATTTTCATTTCCTTTCTTACTCCTAACTCCTAACTTCTACCTCCTAACTCCTAACTCCTAACTCCTAACTCCTTACTCATTACTCATTACTCATTACTCCTCAGTAATACGATAACTAATTACCCGGATTCTATATTACACCG
>NZ_JAAHHT010000147.1:21171-24188 GCF_010672085.1 Okeania sp. SIO3I5 | reverse complement strand
CATTTTTCTGTGAAATGACCTGAATTATAAGCAGACCAAGCAATCCACAATAATGTATGATAACGAATTTCTTCTTCTATTTGGCGGATTTTTTCTGGGATATCAGGTCTAGCAAGAAAATTTTCTAGTACATATTTTTGAGCTTTTAGCACTTCTAATATATTACGTCTTTTTTTACTGGTGCTATGCTGACGATAACAAATCGTTGGTTGGCATAACCAAATTGTGTCACAACCTGCTAATGCTAGACGAAATATTAGGTCTTTATCTTCTGCATATTTTAGAGAAGGATCGAATCCACCTACACAATTTAACCATTCTCGACTGAACATCATTGGACCGGGTATGACAGGCTTCCAACGTAACCAAGTCTCCAAGTTCAACTGTGGATTTTTTTGCCAAGGTTCTACATTGGCAAAAAACTCCCCATATTGATTAACCAAATGCCAACCACTGTGGATAATTCCTGCATGGGGATAGCTTTGAAAGCACTGGACTTGTTGCTCTAATTTATGTGGCAACATAAAATCATCAGCATCTAAAAACACAATTAGCTCCCCTTGGGAATAGTAGAGTCCTTGATTACGAGCTATGGAAACTCCTTGATTTTCTTGGTAAAAGTATTTGATCCGATTTGTATACAGTTGCAATATTTTGTTGGTATTGTCGTCAGAACCATCATCCACAACAATTATTTCATAATGTTCATAAGTCTGACGCAATACACTTTCTATAGCTTGACAAATATACTTTACTGAATTATGGGTTGGGATGACAACACTAACTAATGGCTGATTTTGAGTAATTGACATATTCAAATACCTATATAGTTTCAGATATTTATCATCCCAACTCTATCATTTTTGACACAAATGATTCGGATCAAATAACTTGCCAATTAACTCCTTGAGATGAAATACCACTAATTCCCACTGTACCATCTACATTCCAAAGTTGATTTTCTCCCGTGCTGTTATTACGCCACAACAGTTCATCTATGTTGTCACTATCGAAGTCTCCTACTTGAGCTACTTCCCAATTACTACTGCGATTAGGTAATCCTTGAGTTTGAGCTGTACCATCCACATCCCAAATTTGGTTTTGACCACTGCTGTTATTGCGCCACAACAGTTCATCTATGTTGTCCCCGTCAAAGTCTCCTACTTGGACTACTTCCCAATTACTACTGCGATTAGGTAATCCTTGGGTTTGAGTAGTACCATCCACATCCCAAATTTGGTTTTGACCACTGCTGTTATTGCGCCACAATAGCTCATCTATGTTGTCTCCATCAAAGTCTCCTACTTGAGCTACTTCCCAATTACTATTACGATTAGGTAATCCCTGAACTTGAATAGTACCATCCACATTCCAAATTTGATTTTGACCAGTGCTGTTGTTACGCCATAACAGTTCATCTATGTTGTCGCCGTCAAAGTCTCCTACTGCTACTGGCGTCCAATTGCTATTTCGGGTGAGTAAGCCACTAACTTGAGTAGTACCATCCACATCCCAGAGTTGATTCACTCCACTGCTAGTATTACGCCATAATAGCTCATCAATATTGTCGCCATCGAAGTCTCCTACTTGTAGGGGTTGCCATTGGCTACTCCGAGTAGGTAAGCCGCTAACTTGAGTAGTACCATCAATATCCCAGATTTGATTTTCTCCACTGCTGGTATTACGCCAGAGTATTTCGATGGAAATATCGTTATCAAAGTTACCTATTTGGGGGATACTCCAATCACTGCTACGATTAGGAAGACCTTGGATATTGGTAGGATTAGTTGCCCAGATTTGGTTTTCTCCGGTAGTGTCATTTCGCCAGAGAATATCTGCTTTGCTATCCCCGTTGAAATCAAACTCGACTTGTTCGCTACTCTCAGCAGTAGGAGTTGTCACCGACACATCATAAATATCAACCTGAGCGCCAGCATCATCATTCCGATCGCCTAAAAATATCCCATTCGCTGTTTGATAAGGATTTGGTAAATTACCTAAGTTGACTCCTGTATAGTCTCGTAAGTCTCCGCTGAGAATAGGAGTGTCATCAGCAAACAGAGTGTAGGTATCTCCTGAAACTTTAACATTGTAGTCTCGCTTCTGGGTAGTATCTAAACTCACCCCTTCTGCTTGCAGTAAATCGGTAGTAGCTGTACCAGTAACATCTTGTGCCCAGATACGACCGCTCTCAAAACTCAGTTCGATCGCCTTCTCGTTATTATTACTAACAGCAATAACACTGAAACCTGCGCGGTCAAGCTTACCATCGCTGTTGTAGTCGTCACCGTTGTTAGTTTCTGAATTGACTTGGATAGTAAAGTTGACCATATAACCCTGACTATTATCCAGGGTTGGGAAACTAGAATTAACTAATGCTGTTGGTGTTGCAGGATTTAAGTCGTGGTCATGGTAGTTGCTGTAACCAGCAACAATGGTATTGTCGCCAGCAGTGTTTAATTGGGTTGCATTAGCAGTAATAGTTTCGTCTTGAACTGGTGAAGGATTAGGTAGAACGGCAGGATCGGTAAGGAGATTCAAATGTTCCAGCCACTGACCGTTATCTGTTGCATTTGCATTGTTAGGAGTTACACCTTTTGTGCCGTCGTAAAGAGTGTTGTTAGTACCAGATATTACTGTGTCGGTATCGTCATTCTGAATCGTACCGTCAGCAGTTCCAGTGCTAATTGTTGCACCACCAGTAGCATTTGAGAGGGTGACAGTGAAGTTTTCGTCTGTTTCAAAGTTAGTATCTCCAGAGACATTAACTGTTATCTCTTTACTCGTTTCACCCGCAGCAAAGTTAACTGTACCTGAAGGAAGCGTACCTCCAAAGTCTGTGGCATCAGCATCACCGGAAATTGCATAATCTACATCAGTTGCACCCGTGGTATCACCAGACCTGGTTACTGTAAAAGTAAATGCCGTTGTGCCACTGTCTCCTTCTGCTTTTTCGGCATCTGTGGCTGCAATCGCCAGAGTTGGCGGTGGCGGGGTATCATCATTCTGAATTGTAC
>NZ_JAAHHT010000147.1:19518-21071 GCF_010672085.1 Okeania sp. SIO3I5 | reverse complement strand
GTATCACCAGACCTGGTTACTGTAAAAGTAAATGCCGTTGTGCCACTGTCTCCTTCTGCTTTTTCGGCATCTGTGGCTGCAATCGCCAGAGTTGGCGGTGGCGGGGTATCATCATTCTGAATTGTACCATCAGCATCGGCAGTGGAGATTGTAGCGCCACCGGAGGCATTAAACAAACTCACCGTGAAACCTTCATCGGTTTCTACCTCTGTATCGCCAATCACATCTACTGTAATTGTTTTGCTGGTTTCACCTGCCGCAAATGTCAAGTTCCCAGAGCTTGAAGTGTAGTCATCTCCTGCAACTGCTAGGCCATCTAATGTGGCATAATCTACAGTCGTTACCCCGCTTGTATCACCAGACCTGGTTACTGTAAAAGTAAATGCCGTTGTGCCACTGTCTCCTTCTGCTTTTTCGGCATCTGTGGCTGCAATCGCCAGAGTTGGCGGTGGCGGGGTATCATCATTCTGAATTGTACCATCAGCATCGGCAGTGGAGATTGTAGCGCCACCGGAGGCATTAAACAAACTCACCGTGAAACCTTCATCGGTTTCTACCTCTGTATCGCCAATCACATCTACTGTAATTGTTTTGCTGGTTTCACCTGCCGCAAATGTCAAGTTCCCAGAGCTTGAAGTGTAGTCATCTCCTGCAACTGCTAGGCCATCTAATGTGGCATAATCTACAGTTGTTACCCCGCTTGTATCACCAGACCTGGTTACTGTAAAAGTAAATGCCGTTGTGCCACTGTCTCCTTCTGCTTTTTCGGCATCTGTGGCTGCAATCGCTAGGGTTGTTCCTCCGCCACCAGCATCAATGGAGAAAGTTCCACTAAAAGTTTGATTGCTCGAATTACTTCCTGTCCAGTTATCTTTATTATTAAGAGCTGCTAAAAGTGTTGCTTTATCTCCTGTTGTGATTCCGGTGTATACTGCGTTGTCTATTTCGCTAATCGCAACTGCATCCGTACCATTAGTCAAACCTTGCGGTAATGCCGAAGTTTGAGGGTCAGTTGCATCAGCTTGCCAGGTTGCAGCTCCTTCATTATTCAGAGCAGCAATGAAGGTATTGGTTCCTTGATAAGCGAGAATCTGGTCACCATCGGTAGAAAGGGTTAAACTTCCCGATGTCGTTCCCTCAGAAGCAGATGTATTAGTTATCTCAACTACAGTTCCCGCCGAGATACCACCTACTGGTGCTGTCCATGTAATAATACCTTCACCTGTGCGGAAACCAGAATTATCACCTAGCCAACCGTTATCAGTAAACTTAATTTCTTCTGATGCGGGAATATCAACTAAAGCGACAAATTTAAAGTTATCTGGGTTAGTAGCATTGTACTGGACAAATGCAATGTCTCCTGGATTAAGTGTCATATTTTCCTCCGTTGTTGTTTCAATTGTTAGGTCATAACTACCAGTGTATGAATTACCATCTCCTGAACCGCTACCTTCAGCATTGGAGTCGTAAACACCATTGACTGAACTACTTACTCCGAGATAGAAAGTTCCTGCTTCTGGAGTAGAGAAACTTCCCTTTGAGGAGTCACTAGG
>NZ_JAAHHT010000147.1:0-19418 GCF_010672085.1 Okeania sp. SIO3I5 | reverse complement strand
AATTACCATCTCCTGAACCGCTACCTTCAGCATTGGAGTCGTAAACACCATTGACTGAACTACTTACTCCGAGATAGAAAGTTCCTGCTTCTGGAGTAGAGAAACTTCCCTTTGAGGAGTCACTAGGGTCAATCTCAAAACCAATATCAAAACCAGTAGAGTCAAACAGTCGCAGTGTGGGTATACCATTGGAAAAACCCTCTTGATCCAATAACTCAGATACATCAAATGTCGCTGTTTCTCCTATATCTAAGTCAAACTTAAATATATCTACATCTCGGTCTTGGATAATATTGGTATTATCTCCTATTTCTCCATTGAAAGTGTAGACTCCTGAATTGGTTAGAGTTAAACCCGTATCGGTAGCATCGGTTATGGTATCATTTGCTTCCTCATTTCCCAAACTCCGACCGATAGTTTCAATGGTTAAGTCATAACTACCAGTGTAGAAATTACCATCTCCTGAACCGCTACCTTCAGCATTGGAGTCGTAAACACCATTGACTGAACTACTTACTCCGAGATAGAAAGTTCCTGCTTCTGGAGTAGAGAAACTTCCCTTTGAGGAGTCACTAGGGTCAATCTCAAAACCAATATCAAAACCAGTAGAGTCAAACAGTCGCAGTGTGGGTATACCATTGGAAAAACCCTCTTGATCCAATAACTCAGATACATCAAATGTCGCTGTTTCTCCTATATCTAAGTCAAACTTAAATATATCTACATCTCGGTCTTGGATAATATTGGTATTATCTCCTATTTCTCCATTGAAAGTGTAGACTCCTGAATTGGTTAGAGTTAAACCCGTATCTGTCGCTTCGACTATAGTATCGTTGGGTTCATCCCCAGTTCGAGAACCTGTAGTTTCAATAGTTAAGTCATAGTTCCCTGTTATAGAACCAGAACCACTAATACCAACGTAGAATGTACCAGTTGCTGTAGCTTGATAAATCTTAGACTCAGGAGTATCTGTATCGAATGATAAAGGAGGATTTCCTGTAGAATCAAACAGTTGTATTTCAGCATTGCCAGCAGGATTACCATTCTCATCAAATATTTGTATGGTTCCAGGTAAGGTGACAGTTTCTCCTGTATCCAAGTCAAACTTAAATAAATCTACATCATCCTTTGGTAATAAATTAGTATTGTCGCCAATTTCACCAGAATATTCGTATGTACCTGGGTTAGTTAAGGTGAGTCCGGTGTGAGTCGCTCGTGTGAGAGTATCGTTTGGTTCTTCAAATGATATTGCGCCCACATTGTCACCTGCTAGTGCTGAGACTGAATAATTTAAGTTAATATCCCGTTGGAATACACCAGCACGGTTAAATACTCCGATAGGAGGAGATGTACTGTTATCGCTTACATAAATCTCGTTATCAACAACAGCAACTCCATTATTAATAAAAGGAATACCAGGGATGATAAAAGAATTAGTAACTATACCTGTATCCGGATTAATTTCTACAAGATTTCCTGAATTGCTATTAGTTGCCAGTAAAGCATTGGGTCCTGTTATTCCTGCGAGTCCTCCACTTAGTGAGACTCCGATATTATTTCCGTCGATATCTAATGTATTAGTAATTTGATCCGTTACAGGATCGAACTCAATAATATCCCCATCTTGTGTATCTAATATGTAGATTTTCCCTTCTAGAACTGCTAAACCATCAAAACCACCTGAATCAGAAATGGGGTCGTTATCTCTTACTCCTCCTGTATCTGGGTTTAGTTCCCATAGTTCGGTACTGGAACCATTATTCTCAACAAAGAATAAACTGTTACCATCAAAAGCTAAACCTTGAGGTCCTGGTGAAAATGTATCGGGAGCTGAGAAACTATTAATTTCTGCCCCTGTTAATGGGTTTAACTCAACTATTTGACGGGAACCATCATCCTTAAAAGCAAATAAACGGTTATCGCTCTCAACTATTCCCATCTCGCGACCAATAGTTTCAATAGTTAAGTTATAGTTGCCTGCTGCAGTTCCAATACCATCACCTTCTATGTTGGGATCGTAATTACTATTTCCCTGACTGCTAATACCAACATAGAAAGTACCTGCTTGCTCAGAATCATAGATACGGTAGTTAGTAGGATCTGATGGGTCTGAAATTAAACTCAATGGTGAACTTCCGGTGGCATCAAACAGTTGAACTTCTGCATTGGTAATATAATTACCGCTTTCATCTAATAATTCTATGTTGACGGGTAAGCGGACTCTTTCTCCCAAGTCTAAGTGTATCTCAAACAAATCTACATCAGCTTCTGGGAGCAAATTTGTGTTGTCGCCGATTTTTCCAGAGAAGTTGAAAGTACCGTGATTTTTCCTGGTAAGTCCTGTGTGAGTAGCTCCTACTCTTGTATCGTTTGGTTCTTCAAATTCAACCGCCCCTGAGTTGTCACCTCCAAGTGCCGACACATTATAATCAAAATCCATTGTGCGTTGGGATGTACCAGAGCGATCGAATACTTCTATTTGAGGAGAAGAATCATTTTTACCTACATAAATCTCATTGTCAATGACAGCTATTCCATCACTGGAGTAAGATATAGGGAAAGAATTAGTAATTGCACCTGTAGTCGGATTAATTTCTAATACTCGTGGTGAGTTGAAATCTATTGCTAGTAAAGCATTCGGTTCTGCAATTGCTCCGAGTCTTCCGCCCAATGATACCCCGTTATTAACTGCATCAATATCTAATGTATTGGTAACAACATCGCTCACAGGATCGAACTCAGTAATGTTATTTCCACTGTCGAGTATATAGACCTTCCCATCAAGAGCAGCTAAACCATTCAAAGTAAATGGGCTTGAGATTAAGTCACTATCGCGGACTTCTCCGGTATCTGGATCGAGTTCCCATAGTTCAGTGTTGGAACTACTACCATCAATTAAGAATAAACTATTACCGTCATAAGCTAAACCTTGAGAACCTGGCGACAGTGTTTCGGGGGATGGGAGACTATTAATTTCTTCTCCTGTTTGAGGGTTTAACTCAACTATTTGAACCAAACCAAAACCATCATCCTTAACAGCAAATAAGCGATCGCTCTGGGTCTCCCCCATCTGGCGACCAATAGTTTCAATGGTTAAACCATATTTTCCTGGGGTTCCTGAACCGCTACCTGCTTGGTTAGAGTTATAACTCGTGTTACCATCACCGCTAATACCAACATAGAAAGTACCTACTTGCTGAGAATCAAAGACAGTATACTCATAGTAGTCATTAGATGGCTCTGAAGATAAAGGGACTACAGTTCCTTGATCATCAAACAGTCGGACTTCTGCATTAGCAGTGCCAGAAAAAATATATTCTTCTAATAATTGTATATTTTTGGGTATGCGGACTGTTTCTCCCAAATCTAAGTGTATCTCAAATAAATCTACATCATCTTCTCGTGGCAGATTGGTGTTATCGCCGATTTCACCAAAGAAGCTGAAAGTACCGTGGTTGTTCTGGGTTAATCCTGTATGTGTGGCTCGTTGTATAGTATCGTTGGGTTCTTCGTAGACATCATCGTTCACTAATGCTAAACCACCACCTTCTGATATTCCTGTATTGCCAACACTTGTTGCTTGTGCCGTTGATACATCTATCTCATACAGTAAGGTATCCCCATCCCGTTTTGCATACAATACATTTTTTTCTGCATCAAAAGCTAATCCTGCATCTTGCCATGATGATATTCCCGTATCTCCAATAGTAGTCCATTTATTGGTATCATTGCTATTGGGGTCGTAAAACAGCAAATCTTGACTCTCACCTAAACCATAGACTCCTCCATTACCAAAACTGAGTCCGTCCAAAGATACAGGAGGAGCATCTAATACTGAAATACGGTTTCCTGTATTTGGATTGATGGTAAAGAAGTTATTTGTTTCTACTCCATAGATAATATTGTTAGTAGGGTCGTACGCTAGTCCGTTACCATCAAAAATTCCACCAATTGAATTAGTAGCGCTGCCATCAGCATTGATTTTTAATAAGTCTAAACTGCCACCATAGAGGAAACTTGAGCTATTGCTTGGAGCTAGACCAACATTTGCCGGACTTACATTATTGTCGTTGCTGCCAATAAGAGTAGAATCACCTGTGGTTGTATCCAGAATGTACAAACCTTCATCGTTTGCAGCATTATCTTGACTAAAGTACAATTTACTTTGAGTTCCTCCCGTCTGACGACCAATAGTTTCAATGGTTAAGTCATATTTGCCTGGAGTTCCAGCAGAACCGCTGCCTTCTATGTTCAGGTCATAACCACTGTTACCATCACCACTAATACCAACATAGAAAGTACCTGCTTGCTTAGCTTGGTAAATAATATAGTTGCCGTCATCAGGATCGGGAAAGTCTATGAAATTTAAGGAATCAAATATTTGTACTTGTGCATCACCAATATCATTGTCACTTTCGTCTAATAAGTCGATAGTTTGTGGTAAGCGGAGGCGATCGCCTATATCTAAGTCAACTTTAAATAAATCAACATCTTTTTCAGGATCTACGTTGGGGTTATCGCCTATTTCACCAGAATAGCTGAAAGTACCGTCGTTGTTAATAGTTAATCCAGTGTGAGTAGCTCGTAATAAAGTATCGTTGGGTTCTTGTATCATTATGGGAACTGCTCCAAATTCAAAAGCTCCAATATCGGGGTTGCTATCTCGTCCAGCACCTCGTTGGTCGTTATTTTCGTTAGTATTGCCAGCATCAATAGCAGGACTATTTGCTAGCAAAGCATGGGTTTCAGTTGGTCCACCATTGTCTTGTAGGGGACCGATTTGGGGATCGAGAGGAGTAGTGTTATTTCCAGTTTGGTCTCCTATTTGATTAAATAGTCCTATAGTATCGTTACCAATCAAATTATAACCGTTGCTGGTAAAATTGCCATCACCCTCAATATCTTTGTTGTTATAGTTGCCAGCAATGATGCTGTTACCAAGGACTGCTATTCCATCATATGTTCTAGCCTCAAAACTGCTATAGTAGGAAGAGTTAAACAGACCACTTCCTTGAGATGTAGCTGTATTTCCTGAGATTGTACTACTATTGACCGCAACTATTGATGCATAGTTCAATATTCCGCCACCTTCTGTTGCTGAGTTTCCACTTATAGTGGAATTGCTTATGGTAACGGTCTCAAAGAACGACCTGTTTAAATAAATACCACCACCTTTTTCTGCTGAATTATTGTTAATGGTGCTGTTATTAATTTGAGCTATAGCTGGTGCATTTATCCCACCCCCAGAATTAGTGGCTGAATTTCCCCGAATGCTGCTATCACTTATATTAAGGCCGAGTCCTATACCAGCAATACCACCGCCATTTTTGGCAAAATTACCACTAATGGTACTGTTTATAATATTGGTTTCGGCATCGATGGTTTCTGCTCCTTGGTGAATAATGCCACCACCACTAGAGGTTGCTGAGTTACTGCTTATAATGCTGTTAGTTATATTGAGTACACTTTCTACATTAGTAATACCACCACCAGCAGTTGCTGAGTTATCAGTGATACTACTATTTTCAATGTTGATGACTGTGCCCTTAAATTCCCCATTATAATTACCGGCCATATTGCCAATACCACCACCGGAGTTACTAGCAGAGTTACCGCTGATTGTGCTATTTGTTAATTCTAATGTACCACCAGCGTTTACTAGAATTCCACCACCATTATCATCGTGATACGGGAATGAAGCTGTAACGACCCCACCAGTAACTACCGCATTCTCCAATTTCAGGGAAGCATCTTCTATAACATTAAACACCCGATCGCCTAACCCACTTATTCCTCCAGCATCAATAGTAGCTTTGACATTCCCCAAGGTTTGAATAACTATCTCACCATTATTCTTAATATCTAAATCCCCAGTCTCAGAATTATCTTCCTCACTACCTGTTATCGTCAAAGTGTAGGTTTCCCCACCAACTAGATTAATTGTGTCATCTCCGGCAGTATTGTTAGCAGCAATTATTGCTTCGCGCAAACTAATCTCACCATCCGTACCTGGGTCAGACAGTAAAGCATTAATACTACTGGTGTCTCCATCTACATTATCGTCAGTAATACCAACATTGATCTGTGCCAGTCTTCCACTATATGCTTGACACACTTCAGCACTAAAAACTATTGGTGTAGAAACTTTTCCACAACTTACTTCTAAATTCCAGTCTCCACCCAATCTAGCATTACCAGTAGGTGTGGCCGATGCAGCAATATTTGCCCCAGTCAATTCCTGCAATTTTTGGATAAAGACTAAATCTGCTGCCACCTTACATCCATAAATTAAGATGTCAGCATTATCGTCTAATCTTTGCCCCCACTGCTGTAACTGCTCAGTATAGTTTTCTATAGTCTCCAGATTAAGTTCACTATTACCTAGATACAGACAACCAGAAGTTCCGTGGGACAGAATATGAACAGCTTTGACTCCCTGGTTGCGAACCAAAGTTTCAGTAATTTGTTGAATACCGTCGCGGTAGGTATCCAGGAGCACAATTTTAATATTGTGATTTATTCCACGAACAAGAGTTTGATAATCTTTAACAGTTGGATCTATAAATAGAATAGACTGAGTTATATCTAACAATTTTGAAGCCATATATTTTCCTCTATTTAAAATAAAATATTTGTCTAGATATATTTAATACTTCATCTGTTCGCTCTAACCTTTCTTTAGTCTAACTGTTTTATAGCAAAAACAACAAGTTTTCATAATAAAAGTATATGATTTTCAGTAAAATGTCCACAGTATAATCACTGGTCTTATATATGAAAAAATAATGACAAATCGGTAATTACTTAAATATGTTTTTGGGACTCAATAAATATACTGAAAAACTCAATAATATCCACAAATAAGAACATCATTAGTATTTCAAGATTAATTATTTGTCTTGACTTTATGCACGATATGTTATAGCTGTACTTGTAGTCAAAATAACTAGGAGACCATGATGGAGACACGAGCATTAGGCACATCTGAAATTAAAATTACTCCTATCATTATGGGGACATGGCAAGCGGGAAAACGTGGATGGGCAGATATTGAAGATTCTGAGGTTATTAAAGCAATTAGAGAAGCTTTTGATGCAGGTATTACCACAATTGATACTGCTGAAGTTTACGGAGATGGTTACTCAGAAAGAATTGTGGCTCAAGCATTGGGAGATGTCCGAGAACAAGTGGTTTTAGCAACTAAAGTTTTTGCTAATCATATGAAATATGACCAAGTAATAGAAGCTTGCGATCGCTCTCTGAAAAATCTCAATACTGATTATATTGACCTCTATCAAATTCATTGGCCTTCTGGTGCTTTTAAGAGTGAAATTGTACCAATTGAAGAAACAATGAATGCTCTAAATAAGTTGAAAGAACAGGGTAAAATTAGAGCAATTGGTGTTTCTAATTTCTCAAGGGAACAAATAGCAGAAGCAGCTCAATATGGTCAAATTGATAGTTTACAACCACCCTATTCTTTATTCTGGCGAAAAATAGAAAAAGAAGAAATGCCTTACTGTATTGAAAATAAGATTTCTATTATTGCTTATTCATCTTTAGCTCAAGGTTTGTTAACAGGTAAATTCGGACCAGATCACAAATTTGCGGAAGGCGATAATCGTGCTAACAATACACTATTTTCCATTAAAGAAAACTACGAACGAGTACAAACAGCTTTAGAAAAACTACGCCCCATTGCTGAAAGGAAACAATGTACTATGGCTCAATTAGCGATCGCCTGGTTAATTGCCCAACCCCAGACAAATGCTATCGTTGGAGCGCGAAATGCAGAACAAGCAACTGCTAATGCAAAAGCTGCGGATGTGAAATTATCCTCAGATGAAGTAGCAGAAATTGATGCTATTGGGCGGATAGTTACGGATAATTTAGACGATCGCCCCGTTATGTGGGATTTTTAAAGAAGCGATCGGCGATGTTCACAAGTAATAAGTAATAAGTAATAAGTAATGAGTAATGAGTAATGAGTAATAAGTAATAAGTAATACCTCTTCCTGAAGTCAGAGAATTCAAAAAATGATGAATACGCAAGAATTTTTCTTCATAAATGAAGAGGCTTTAAACCAACATCAACGGGCTTGATTTTACTTATTACTTATTACTTCTTATATCATGTCCGGATAATTAGTGATAAAAAAAGTTCCATCTTCAACCATTACCAAATCTTCCCACACTTCCCACACTCCCCACACTCCCCACCCTCCTCCCTCGTTATTTATAACTATTCAACCGGACATGATATTACTTCTTACTTAAGCTCGAAGGGCTTCTGGTAAATCTATCATTAGTATATCTCCAGAGAAGAGGAAGTAGGGAGTAGGGAGTAGGGGAAAAAATCCCTGTTCCCTTTTTTCTGGAGATGTCTATTGAACAAAAAAGTTAAACATAATTATATATTTATTGTGATATACTCTATATATGTCTAACTTATTAACTGTATCTGAAGCAGCAGAACTGCTAGGAGTATCAACAAAAACAATCAGACGATGGGAAAATGAAGGACGGATCAAATCAATCCGTACCGAAGGTGGTCATCGTCGTTTTACCGTTACTGACTTAATTGGTAACAAACAAGATAATTCTTTGACTGTTGCCTATACCAGAGTCAGTAGTCATGAGCAAAAAGATGATTTGGAACGTCAAAAAATAGTGTTGGAAGCTTACTGCGCCAAACAAGGTTGGTCATTTGAGGTAATATCAGATTTTGGTAGTGGCTTAAACTATCGCAAAAAAGGTTTAATTAAACTGATCAAGCTGATTTGTTCAGACCAAGTAGAACGATTGGTCTTGACTAACAAAGAGAGATTGCTGAGATTTGGTAGTGACTTGATATTTACTTTGTGTGAAATATTTGGTACAGAAGTAGTGATTATTAATCGTTCGGAAGATTCTAGCTTTGAGGAAGTCTTAGAACAAGATGTGATAGAAATAATTACAATTTTCTCTGCTAGACTTTATGGCTCAAGAAGCCATAACAACAAGGAAATTGTCAAGCAATTGAAAGAGATAGCTAAACAGTTAAAATGAAATTAATAAAGACTAAACTGCAAGTCAATAATACCAGTTTGATAAATGTTTGCTACAAATATCTAGGTTTTTTTAGGAGTCATATCATGTCCGGATAAGAGCGCTCCGCAAAAAACTTTCTCTTCATTTATAGCTTAAAATTCCCTCCTCTTCCCTTATAACTCATAACTCATAACTCATAACTCATAACTCATAACTCATAACTCATTACTCATTACTCATAACTCATTACTCATTACTCCTCCATTTTTATTTATAACTATTCAACCGGACATGATATCAGGAGTCGTAGGGGCTTTCCGGCCGTTCCCCCGTACAGGAGTAAAATGGGAATAGCTTTGATGCCATTCTTAGTTCATAAATTATTTAATTCGTCAAAGAGACATCTCCTGTAAAGTATTTTTATCGCCCTTATTATTCGTAAGATTCTTTTTTTACCGAAATAATTAATAATTAAACAATTAAATAATTAGATAATTCAGGTTTAAAGCCTCCCCTTTCAAGGGGAAAAAGCGGTGGCGAGTGCTACGCATAACTACGTTAACGGCTGTCGCCGACATGAAAAGCGGAGCTTCCCGAAGGGTGGGATGGATGGGTTCCCGGCGCCATATCCAATCTCCCGAAAGAGAAATAAATTTTTTCATTTTAGTCAATCCTCTCCCTTTTAGGGAGAGGTAATTATCAATTATCAATTATCCATTATCCATTATTGAAGCTTGGTATAACCAAAAAAAAATACTGGTGGCTAAAGCTGAAGTTAAGTCAATTAATGCTTGGTATCATTATAATACCAAGGAAGGAAGTAAGCCCTTTTCAGCTTTCATCAAAAGTGTCAAACCCGATATTATTAGGCATAACGGGCGGAATCGATACTTGCACAGGAGATACATTAGGATTTCCAGTTAACAAAGCGGGTATAAAAATAGGCGATCGCTTCCACAATAACAGTCCGCATACCTTCACTCGACTGCCACCATCTGTGAGGATTATAATTTTTGGGTTCGAGAGTAATCACACCTACCTGAATATCTGGACTAAAAACATTCCGATAAATCATCCAGCTACGACGAGAGTGGGGTCCTAAAGAATAGATATTGATAGAGTTGACTTTGAGATTAGAAGTTTGTAACCATTCTTTTACTGCCATAGCAGAAGCAGTAGTGCGATATTTGGTAACTTGAGGAGTGGGTACAGCAACCACTCTGTCTGGATCGACACCCCAGATAATCAAGGTTGCTGCTGTTAGTTCGGCAAAGTTGTCATATTCTGATAGATAAAATCCCTTACCTATGGGTGTACCTGTGGTAATTAATTTTTGATAAGCACCCCGATTAAATTCTGCGATCGCCGATTTTACTGCATAGTCTGACATCCAACCTTCAACTATTAGTAAATCAGCTTCTATAGGAGAGGTTACTGCTAAGAATGAGTAAATATTCCAGCAGCACATCACTATTAGATAGATCATTCATCCTAGAGTTAATATCAGTAACTGAATTGTTGAAGTTAATTTTTCCAGCCATTTTAAGAGATAATTTTTAAATTGGTTTTGCTGGTTATTTTTCGGTGACATTAATATATAGCTGAAATCAAAAGTAGGGGCTTGCTGGCTATTCGCCCCTTTATTTAAGGTTTGCGGAAAAAAGCAGAGTGCCGCTACGCGGAATTCACAATTCAAAATTCAAAACTCAAAATTCAAAATTCATGCATTCTTGGTTAGTAAGGCTTTGAGGATTTTGTAACTGGTCAGTTATTTCTGCCATCCTGCAACAGTTTGAGGAGGGTGAGAAGTGAATTCTTTTTTCCCTTCTTTAGCAAAAAATTAAGGTATAAAGCCTCTCCATTTATGAATAAAAAAGCGGTTGAGGGATGGATGGGTTACCGGCGCCATATCCAATCGACCAAGAGAAGAAAAAAAATTCCTTTTAGGCAATCCTCTTTTTTATAATAAGAGGTAATTATTAGAAACTGTTTGTAAAATAAGTCTTAAGAGAGTTGTTGAGTCACTAAAATCTAAAAGTAAAAGGTACTTCAAGAGATTGAAATTTTTGAATATAGAGGTGGAAAGGTATATATATTCCCTTTATTTTAACTCTTCAATACTTGTCTTAATTTCTTCCTCCCTATTCCCTATTCCCAGTTACGTGTTCCCAGTTAAGTGTTCCGTAAGCATTCAGCGGTCAGCTATCAGCTATCAGCTTCTTTTCCTTTAAAATCCTTTAAAATAGGAAAAAGCAGTTAAGAGGTTTCAAAGAATTAAAAGTATGGGTAAAAGTCCATCAATTAACCTTAATACCTCTATTGAGCTACATCGTTCATTTTTATTGCTGAGAGCTGACAGCTAATAGCTGAGTGCTTACCCTGTTCCCTATCTCCTTTTTATATTTCCTGATACATTCAGTCTATTAATTATTAATTGTTAATTATTAATTATTAATTATTGAAGATTCCCTCTTTAAGTGTAAATATTCAAAAACACTCTTATCTCCAATATCAGGAGGTATTGGTTGAAATGCCTTTCGGATAGCAAAAATTATAAATAGAAACACCCAAGTTCCTAATAAAAATTCTTTCATTTCAACTGATAGAAAACCAACTAGATGAGACAAGAGTAAAAAAGGCACTAAAGGTGTGAGGAATTTAGTTTCCAGACGGTTAAAACAAAAAGCTTCTTTGAAATAAATACCAGTCAAAGCAGCAAAGGTAAAACCTACGCCGAAAATAGTAACTGGATTGTTGTAAACTATTAAGGCAAGGGGATCCCTACTGTTAATTGCTAAGATTACCGTAGTAATGGCCCCTATTAACCAAAATAGCTGGAGTAGTCGGTGTAAACTGGCCATATAAATATGGATAGTGGCCAAACTTACACCTAAAGCTAGACAAAAACAGCCAATTAGGGGTGTAAGTGCTTGAATAACGGTTGGATTTTCACCTTGCCATAAGACTAGGACACTTCCTAATGCAAAACTAAGAGCAGCTATCATTAAGCCACTACGGTAAATAATTACACCAAGGCGATCGCTTTTAGTTATGGTAAAATCTCCGAACTGTCCTTGATAAACTATTGGTTCTGGAGACTCTAGTATTTGTGTCATAGTTTACTCGTAAGATAGATTAACCGAATTTTTTTTATTCTATATATTCTTTAATCATAAATAAACCTGTATCGGGTAAGAATTTTATGCCAAAATCTAATCAAAGACAAAATAAAAATAAGTCTCAACCTAATACCAGCGAGCTAAAACCAATTGAAATTGATGAGACTATTGTATCAGGGAAAACTTCTAAGTTGAATGGTGGAGAAAATTTAAGTATAACTGTGCCTATTGAGGATTTTTTACACCAGATAGGTGCTTTTCAAGGGATAGAAGATGATGATGAAGCAGAAAAAGTTCATTGGGAAGTTTTTGAACAAAAGTTAGAAGAACTTCTCGGCACTACAGATTTAGAAGTTAATCAAACTAATTTAAAAAAGTATTTCAAGTATCTCAAGCAAAATCTGGCAATTCCTTGTTTAGTTACAGGTATGGAAGAATTTGAATGGGAAGAATATTATACTATGGGTGATGGAAGTCAAAAAGAATATCAAAAATTAAAAAAGACAAAACCATCTTATACAGATCAATTTAATCTGTTGAAATTAGATGATAAATTAGATGTCAAAGATGGAATTTTAGCTACATTGGAACGGACTACAGATAATCGAAAGTTTACATTGTCATTGGCTGAGTTAGAAGCGGTTGTAGAAGATTCTCCTAATGCTGAATTATTAGAAGATTATGCGATGTGGTTTTTTAGTTATTGATCGGCATTATGAATTTAGAATTAATAATTTATAGTTTAGAATTAAAATATAAATCTAAGAATTTAGAATTAAAAAGTGCTTAATTTGTTAATTTATTAATTAAACAATTCATTAATTTAATAATTCTGCATTCTAAAATTCTAAATTCTTGAAATAAAAGTAATATTTTATGATAATAGAGTGAATAATGGAAGCTTTTAATCTAACTCCTCCCCAATGGACTGAATCGGCAATTCATAGCTTTGATTTCCGTTGTCCTAAATGTGGGGCAAGTACAATGGAAGCACAGGCAGTATGGATTAATCGGCGATCGCCTGTGTATACAGAAAATAGTCGTCGCAAATGGCAAGAGTTTTATCATTGTCATTGTAATGCTACTTGGTGGGGTTGGAGTAGCGATCGCCCACCTTCTAAGTATGCTCGTAGTGAACAAGATGATGATATTAGTGATTTGGATATGGATTTTTAAGTCAAAATAGGGAACAGGGAACAGGGAACAGGGAACAGGGGAAAAAAATTAGTAAATAGAAATTGTCTTTTCCCACTTCTGCGATCGCCTGCTCCTGTTGTCTGTGGTGCTGCGCAAAGGGAAAATTTAAAAATTTAGGTGTTGGTTGAAGTCACAATAAGTGTTCAACTATTACTTATTACTTATTACTTAAAGTGTCTGAAACTTTGGTATTATTTTTTTGTCTAATACCCCGTCTTCCCCAAGGTTTTAAAAAGGAAATAATAAAGATGAAAACCAGACTCACAATTTGAATTGAACCACCAATAATTATTGCTTTTGTATCAAACATAAACAAAGGATTACTCAATGCTTTTAACCTTTCAGTATCAGAAATAGCTGTCATTGCATCAGTCCAAGGAACTAACCAATAAGAACCAAAAATAACTAATGTGACAGTCATAACCCACTTAGTAATTACCCAATAAAATTTAAAAAATCCCCAAGTTGTTAACCAACAAAGCAAGGTTGCGGTTAGTAAAGTTGTATTAGCAGTTGGAATAATTATCCAGTCATCTAATAATTTGATAACTGAATTAATTGCGTAAAGTTCATCACCGTTAGTGGTGTTAAGATTACTAATAGTCATAACCAGCATCGAAAGGGCAGTACCAAACCAAATTGCTCCAGAAATAACATGAGCAGATATGAGCCAATTTTTTTGGTTTCCTGTTAGTCTAATTCCTGGTTTCTGATTGTTTTTCTCTTTAGGTAAGACAGATTGATTAGTCATAGTTGATCTCCTGGTTATATCTATTTATTTATGATAGCGATCGCTCCTAAAGTTTAACCCATAAATGGCAATATTTCGCTTTCTTTCTCTTTCTATAGCTTCTATCCTTTGCTTATCAAACAAGCGATAAAGTTAAACGTTTGTATCAATAAAGTTCATAAATACTAAAAATATCTTAGGTAAAATTCAACCATCATATTCTACCAATAAAGCAATACCTGTGGATATTTTATTCATAATTTCACCTGAACAAATACCGATTTTTTTGACTAATCTTTGCAAATCGATTCCTCTGATTTGCAATAGATCGACACTAGAAATTTTGGTTAAATTATTTTCTAAATCCGGTTCTATTTTGATATGCCAACTATCATTTTCAAAATAATTTTTCCAATCAGTTATTGGTGCAATTAATTTAATTGGTAATCTCCCAATCCCATCAGAACTAATGATAATTGCCGGACGAACTTTTTTAATTTCTGTTCCAATCGTTGGGTCAAAATTTGTTAGCCAAATCTCTCCCCGTTTGGCTGAATGATTATTGCTCATGTAATTCATCCCAAGTTTGTAATTCTTGCCATTCTCTGTCTTGCTGATAATGTTCTAACATTTTTTCAGCTTGCTTTGCTAAAATTTCACGTCTTTTTTCTAACGGTAATTTGATTAAATAACTGGCATCTGTTTCATCTTTTTGTTGGAGGTAATTCAAGAAATCTAAGGCTATTTGTAGTCGTTCTGGAGAAAGATTTACTAACTTTTCTTTGGCTGTTTTAAGTATTGTTGGATCTGTTGAGTTTAATGACATTTTGGTTTAATCCTAAAAAAATATAGATGAGAAGACTATAGTAGTTTGAATCGATTATATTATTATAGTTTATAAGTTAGTTTATAAGTAAAGTTAAAATAACTCAATATGTCTCGAAAAGATACCTACCATTACCTGGTTAAATCTGCACCTTCTCTGGATCTGTGTCTATATTGCTCCAGAAATAACATGAGCAGATATGAGCCAATTTTTTTGGTTTCCTGTTAGTCTAATTCCTGGTTTATGATTTTTTTTCTCTTTAGGTAACGCAGACTGATTAGTCATAGTTTATATTTTGATTAATTTTATTAATTTATGATAGCGATCGCTCCTAAAGTTTAACTTGATAAATTGCAACTTTAATTATAGAACTCCTAAGCCGATCTTTTGAGGAAGTTGAAGTTTGAAACCTCTCGGTTCAGATGTGGGACTTCAAGGTTTCAGCTTTGGGCCATCTCAGTTGACTCCTACCCTAAACACTCATACTTTTAAGCGCAGACTCTCTTGTTGACAAAACCAATAATTTGGTTTATCTTTGTTTTTAGGTTAAATCCTGTAAATGTTATAGTAAGAAAGTAAGCTTTACTATTGGCCAAGAGTTGAGGTAAGAATCATGGGTACTAAACAAGCGTCTATTTTATTAGGTATCTCTCGTCAACGTTTATTAGTTTTACTTGCTCAAGGAAGAGTCAAAGGAGCTAAAAAAAATGGTAGATTCTGGAAAATTCCAGTATCTAAAAGTGGAATGCCGAGAATAATTCCCGCTCGGCGCGGTCCCGAAGGTATCTGGCGCAAGCAACAAGCGAAGAAAGCACAAATGATTCATGTTAATCAACACAACATTCAAGGTAATAAAGGAAAGCCTCCAGAGCAATTTCAACCAGTAGTGTCTCTCAAAGACAGCAAGCGCAACGATTATGGTTATGAGTTATATATTTCAGGTCCTTGCTATATCGTGTATCGACCTTACAAACCAGCAAATTGTGGTGCTCATGTCTGGATTGAGACTTATGAGGCAGTGCAATTTCTAGATACTGAATTTAACCTAGATCCAAGTACTGCAAGGGAACCGAGCAAACAACTTGGCTTAGTTTAACTGGTTTCATTCGTCACGCTTGTTCGTCACAAAAAAATATTTATTCGCTGTGAGCAGCTTAACTGACAATAACTTCAGCAGGTTTTGTGCTGCTTGTTTGTGGGAAATCGTCATTTCAGTTATCAGTTATCAGTTATCAGTGCCTCGCGAAATAAGGAGGCTTGAAATACAGAATCTTCTTTTTTTATCCTCTTAAAATTAGGAGGCGTAACTACCTACCTAAATTTTTCGGTAATCAGTGAGCGCCTATACTGGTTAATCCAATATCAAGAATTTAACTGTCACGATTTTCTACAGTTTTTTTCGTACGGTTATATATTACAGTCAATTCTCCTGACTTCTGACTACTCAATCAATATTATTCCTCTAAAACTGCCAGATGCACGATCGCGTCACCTTGATTAACCAAAGGATTTTGTAAACTACCGATAACCATACCTGCACAAGGAGCATTAACAGTAGTATTTTGTTCGCCAAAAGCATCTGAAATCACACCTAATAATTGCTTTTTCATAACTTTCTGACCCAATTCCACATATAGTCGCAATATTCCACCGCGAGCAGATCGTACCCATTTAGTCTGATTCACTTCTAGAACTGGTTGTGGTTCCGGGTAAATTTCTCGTGGGTACATATTTAAACTCGCCATTACCCGCATGATACCTTCTACTCCTACTTGAATTGCATTCTCATCAAAGCGCAATGCTTCTCCTGCTTCATACAATAATGTAGGAATACCTTGTTTAGCAGCGGCCTCCCGCAGGGAACCATCTCTACTTTGGGAATGAATTGTTACTGGTGCCGCAAAAGCGTTTGCACATTCATAAGTTTCAGGATCGTGAAGGTTAGCACGAATTTGTGGTAAATTTTTGCGATGGTATGAGGCGGTATGTAAGTCAATACCGTGGGTAGATTTGCTAACAATTTCTTCCATAAATAAACGAGCTAAACGACTGGCAAGGGAACCTCTTTTTGAACCAGGAAAAGAACGATTTAAGTCACGGCGATCGGGTAAATAGCGAGATTGTTCTATAAAGCCAAATATATTCACAATTGGCACAGCAATTAATGTACCTTTTAATAAAGATGGAGAAATTTTTTGTAATACTTGACGAATAATTTCTATACCATTAACTTCATCACCATGAATAGCAGCACTTAACCAAAGTATTGATCCTCGATCGCTACCATTTATGACTGTAACTGGTAAAGTAATTAAGGTTTGAGTAGGTAGACGTGCTATGGGTATTTCTATGAGTTGTCTTTTTGCTAGCGGAATGACTGAACCACCTATTTCTATCATTTTTTAGTATAGCAGGGAATAGGGAATAGGGAACAAGGAACAGTTGGAAAAACATTTCCTATCTCCATTTTTTAAGGTACTGATAACTGATAACTAATACCGTTTCACTGAATTCAGAATTTAGAATTTAGAATTCATAATTCCAGATTTGATAGGCTAAAAACTCTGATAATCACAACAGTTTCAGGCAATTATTTGACATTTAAAGTTTGAAACTATTTGTGACATCCTTACAGTAAATTAGTATAACTGATTCAACCTTCAATGCGATCGCGCACTTAACCTTTTTGTGCATTCTTCTCTAAAAATTCTATTATCTTACCAGAAACATCTACTTTTGTAGCAGTTTCTATTCCTTCTAAACCAGGGGAAGAATTCACTTCCATCACGACTGGGCCACGATTAGAACGTAATAAATCTACCCCCGCAACTCTTAACCCCATTGCTTTAGCTGAACGGGTAGCAGTTGAGCGTTCTTCTGGACTCAATCTAATTTTTTTTGCTGTACCACCTCGATGCAAATTTGAGCGAAATTCTCCTTCTGCTCCTTGTCTTTTCATAGCTGCTATTACTTTATCTCCTACTACAAAACATCGCAAATCTGCACCACCTGCTTCTTCAATAAATTCCTGTACTAAAATATTAGCATCCAAGCCACGGAAAGCTTCAATAACTGATTTAGCTGTTTGATAAGTTTCAGCTAAAACTACTCCTATTCCTTGAGTTCCTTCTAATAATTTAATTACCAAAGGAGCGCCACTAACAGTATTAATTAAACCATCAATATCTTTAGTTGAATGAGCAAAACCAGTTACGGGTAATTCTATTCCTTCTCTTGCTAATAATTGTAAACAATGTAATTTATCGCGAGACCGAGAAATAGCTTGAGAAGGATTTGCCGTAAAAACTCCCATCATTTCAAACTGTCTAACTACAGCGGTACCGTAAAATGTTTGAGAAGCACCAATGCGAGGAATAATAGCATCAAATCCTTCTAAAGATTCACCCATATAAATAACTTGAGGATTCATAGAAGTAATATTCATATAACAGCGCAGGTAATCAATAACCTCAACTTCGTGACCGCGTTCAACTCCTGCTTCTACTAATTTTCTGGTAGAATAAAGAGTTGGTTCAATAGATAAAATAGCTATTTTCATTTTGTTTTTTTCTACTTTTTTTTAACTAGAATATCGGGTTTAATGTCTCCTATTTCCAGGAGATAAAAAATAAAATTCAGTATTTCAAGTCTTCCTATTGTACGAGGTACTTTTAACTGATAACTGATAACTTAAATTACCTTATTTTTGACTAATTTTTGAGTTTTTCTCTAAATTTCCAGCTTTTAACTTTTGAGATAGTGCGTTATATTAATTCCCAAAAAGCGTGAGGTACAAAATTCTTTGGTTTTAGGGAACAGGGAACAGGGAACAGGGAACAGGGAACAGGGAATAGGGAATAGGGAATAGGGAGTAGTAATTCTCATTCCGTAGAAATAGATAAAGAAGAAAAACAACTGTACCTCCGAGAGCTTGGGAAACGCTATATATCAATTCCCATGCATTAATGCGATACTTCAGCTCTACTTCAACATCTAAATAGTTACTAAGATTTAAAGTCTTTTTTTGACGATTTAAGGCAGGTTAGTAGTTATTATTCGTACGGTCGTTTAGCTGACGCACAACTTTCCATTTGTCATGCTCCGCAAACGTTAACGCTCAGCGACATGGAATAGGAGCATTCCCTATACGAAAACGCATTAATGCTCAAGCAACGTCCCTACCTCTCCCCCCTCCTCCCACACGAACCAACTTCCCACACGAACCAACTTCCCACACGAACCAACTTCCCACACCTCGCACACCTCCTCACCTCCTCACCCGATCGGGTATAGCATTCTTTTTGAGAAATGGTATAAGTAGGAGTGGGTTCCGCGTTAACTTTCCTGGCGGGAAGTCCCGCGCTCTCCATTCCCCCTAACCCCCCTTTGGAAGCTATGCTTTATAAACATTTTTCTTAACATAAAACTTGACAACATAGACAAGTTATGTTTTAGTCTTGAATCGGCTTTTTCAGGAGAAAAGTGTATTGAAAAACACACTTTTTTATGAATGTAG
>NZ_JAAHHT010000146.1:16113-24643 GCF_010672085.1 Okeania sp. SIO3I5 | reverse complement strand
TGGACTGTTTCATCTTAAATGGTGCAATAGGCTTTTTTCTCCCTTACCACCTTGTCTTCCTTGTCCTCCTTGTCTTCCTTGTCTTCCCACAACCTAAAATAATCATGCACAGTTTTAGCTGAAACAGTCCACTACTTTCATGCTAGGCAATTCAAGTCGGCGAGCAGCGGAAGTGGGAAGTTATGCGCCAGCAAAAATACCCCTTTTTATCCTCTTAAAAGAGGAGGCATAACTACCCAAATTTTTCGGTCAATAAATATATTGAGAAATAGAAAATCTAAAGTATAGCTAAATTTTTGATAATAGGTATTATATAAATTTTTATACTGGTAAGGTAAAAAATTCGTAATTCTTAGGGAGTAATAATTTAGGAAGCAGGGAATAGAAAGTAACAAAAAAAACTGTACCTCATGCTTCTTGAGAAACAGTATTATACATTTTAATTGTGAATTATAGATATTATAGGAATTACCATCAGGAGTAAGTTACAAAATTCGTTTATTGTACGCAAAAGGTAACAGGAAATAAAAATACAGTTATATTTCACACTTTTTGAGAAACGCTATATAACTAAACTCAAAAATTAAAAGTTAGCAATAAAATCATTCTTTTAACTAAGAAAAGCAAATTGTATAGCATTTGAGCAGTAATGGTGACTATAACTTTCAGAATAGTTTCTATCATTAAAAGCATTTTCCTATTCCTAGTTATTATTATTTTGTTGTCTCAATATATTTAATTATTTCACAAATAAATGTTACTGAATCAAGGGATTAATTTTTGTATAACAGGTAGATTATATCTTGATATTTCGCATTTATCCAAGCCTAAAATTCATTTTGTAAATATCTAATGCCCACAAATTTTCTAAATATCTAATACCCACAAATAAAGATAGATTAGCTGATTAAAATTATTTCTCCTCAATTTTTAGTTTAGCTAAACTATCAAATAATTTTTTGACTTTAACTAAATTTTTATCCCCTGGCGTTGTTTCTACACCACTAGATAAATCTATGCCACAAAAATTATGATTAAATTTTATTTTAGCTTGAGAAACTAATATGAATTTTTGTATTGCCTCTGTGACATTTTCAGGAGTTAAACCACCTGCTAATAACCAAGGAAAAGTAGGGTAAAATTCGTCAAGAATTTTCCAATTTAAAGTTTTACCAGTACCTCCAAATTGATCTGGATGATAAGCATCTAGGAGTAAAGTATCAATATAATTTTTATAAATATTTGCTCTTGTTAAGTCTAGACGAGATTTAATTCTAAGACCTTTGATTATTTCTATATTATTTGGTATTGACTGACGTAGCTGATTACAAAATTCTGGAGATTCATCACCATGCAGTTGTATTCCATTTAATTTTGTATTAATTATTATTTCTGATAATAAATCTATTTCAGGATTAACAAATACTCCGATTTTATCAATATTTTTTGGTAGTTTATCGACAATATTTCTGATGTTTTCTGGAGTGATATAGCGAGGTGATTTGGGAAAACAGATAAATCCTAGAGCTGTTGCTCCCATATTAGCGATCGCTTGTCCTTGCTCTAGTTTTGTAATTCCACAAATTTTGACGCGCATTGATTATACCTATTGCTAACTAATTTTTACTTTTTTGTATCAAAACTTCAAGCGATTGTTAATTACTAAAACAAATTTTAGTTTTTAGCTAAAGCTTCTTGATAATTGGCAAAACATAAGTTGATTTAAACACTACCCTTCATAGCAGTGTATTTGAAATTTACTACAAATCTTTTTAACTGAAGGAACAGGAATAATTTTAGGACTTGGTAATGCTAAATATGCTATAGATAGATATAACCTGATTTTAGTTATCAAGTCTAGGGGGTTCTCTATTTTTACAGAAGAGAACCCCATTTTTAGTTTATTATTTTATAGATGCCCAAATCAGGTATTGATTGTTATTTTTGACCAAAAAATCAAATATCAAGCCTCCCTTTCAGGGCCAACGTATCTAATTTGCTAATTCCTATACATAGTATTTTTAAAATTCAATAGACATTATATGTGGAAAGTCTATTGTCAACAAGTGAAATAAAGCCTAGTTTATTGATAATTAACTATGGTTTATTGAGAAGATGCCTTTGCCTTCGCCTCCCTTTTCAAGGGGATAAAAAAAGAAAATTCAGTATTAGTCTCTGCGCTACCCTATAAACTTATTGGGTTACTTAATAAATATATTCCTCTTTGAAATAATACTTAAATTCAATTTTAATATTTTTGATCCAAATATAAGGCGGAATTACTTGTTCTGGATCTTTGCTGCCCACTTCAGATCAAACAACAAAATCTCTAGCTAAGGCTTCAATATAGCGACACTTTTCATCAAGAGGAAGGTTAATTGAACCTGTTGAAACTTCAACGTAATTCAGATTGAATTTTTGAAGGTATTTCCAAAATTCATCAAATTTATTCTGAAGTACCACTACCTCAAATAATGTTCCACTAAAGCACACATTAATGCCGAAGCTTTGATATAAGCTAATTTTTTCTGACAGATTTTGAGTTACATTACTTGTTCCCCATCCTAGTTTTATAACATCAATAAAGTTAGCAGCTATTTCTAGCAAATCCTGTGCCTGTCGTAAACCAATTCCACGATCTATTACATTAGTAATTCCTGTATTTCTTGGTTTACTTTTGCGCTCTGGCAGTTCTAGAAAATTCGGCATATTGACAGCAAACTTTTCTTGATTTACTTTAGTCATAAAAAAAGTTATAATACCGCTTTTATATTGAAAATAATGCTATTAGAGAATCTGCTTTTTTGTCTCATTATTTTTATTGCTGGACTGGTAAGAGGTGTTTCTGGATTTGCACTTGGACTATTGGGAACGTCTCTGTTAATTAATCTGATAGACTTTCCATACAGCGATCGCCCTGATAGCTTTGCTACAGCCAATTGCCACTTCTATTTTATTCTTCTACTATAGAAAAAGTTGTAATTTTCAAGAAGTAATTCCAATTGCGATTTGTTCTTTTATCGCAGTACCTTTTGGAGTTATAATATCCGATAGCATTGAAAGTCAAATTGTATTATACTGCTTAGGTTCGCTCATCATTTTCTATGTTGCATACTCCTGATTCTAGAATGAAATAGCCCTGCAACAAATATTGATGATTTTAGATAAAAATACCGAAGAATTTTTTAGCAGCAAAGGAAGTTTATAAACAGAACCCATCAAAGTTTAATGCTCCTCCTCGTCTTTGGTGGATATAAAAATAAAATAACGGGAAGAAATATTGTAATTTATACGAAACAAGCCATCAGTAAGAGGCAACTTAAAACTTGGAATTATTAATCCCAGTAAAACTGGGATTTATCTAAAAAGATTAGTACCTACTTCACAAATAAAACAAGTTCCAGCAATGTTCCTAGACTTAATCATTATGTAATTGAAGTAATTTATGAAAAATGCGCAAAACAACACGAGCTAGAGAAAAATCGTTGCGTCAGTATTGATATTGGATTAAACAATTTAGCTACATTAACTTTGATGTAACTATTCAACCGGACATGATATTAGAATTGTAAAAGTTACTCAAAAAATGATTTTTCGTGCCTTTTCAGTAAAAATATCTTCCCTATTCCCTATTCCCTATTCTCTATTCCCTATTCCTTGAAATTTTGGTAGATTAAGTCAAAGTTTGGATAAAAAAACAAAAAAAATATTATGCAGGCAGGTTGGAAAATAGGCAGTTTATTTGGTATCCCTTTATTTCTGGATTACTCGTGGTTAATTATTTTATTTTGGGTAACATACATCAATAGTCAAGATTATCAAGAAAGGGGGCTTTTTTTAGCTTGGGGTGCTGGATTGATAATTGCTATACTGCTATTTTGCTCGGTAGTATTACATGAATTAGGTCATAGTTTAGTTGCTATTTCTCAAGGAATTAAGGTTAATTCTATAAGGTTATTTTTATTTAGTGGAGTTGCTTCAATAGAACGAGATTATAGAACTCCTGGAAAGGCTTTTCAAGTAGCGATCGCCGGACCTTTGGTGAGTTTAGTTTTATTCTTTTTATTGGGTTTAACAAGTTTTCTATTCCCAACATCAAGTTTAGTTGGGAAGTTAATTAGTAGAGTAGCAGAAATAAATTTAATTTTAGCGATTTTTAATATAATTCCTGGCTTACCTTTGGATGGCGGACAGGTATTAAAAGCAGCTATTTGGAAAATAACTGGTAGTCGTTTGACAGGGGTAAAATGGGCAGTTAAAAGTGGTAAAGGTTTAGGATGGTTAGCAATTAGTTTAGGGTTGATAATAGTTTTGACTACTAAAAATCATGGTGGTTTTTGGATTACTTTAATTGGTTGGTTTGCTCTGCATAATGCCAAAATTTATCAGCGCATAACTGATTTACAGTCAGCGTTAATTAATATTAAAGCTGTAGAGGTAATGACTCAAGATTTTCGTGTAGTAGATGCAAATTTAACTTTGAGTCAGTTTGCAAATAAATACCTTTTAAAAAGTTCTAAATTTTCAACTTATTTTGCTGCTTATAGGGGTCGTTATCTTGGTTTTGTTTATGATGATGCTATTCGTTATATTGAAAGAAGTTATCGGGATACTCAAACTTTAAGGATGATTATTTGTCCTCTAAATCAGATGGTTACTGTGTCAGAAAAAGTTAGTTTATTAGAAGTTATTAACAGAATGGGATTTTATCAAAAAAGGCAAATAACTGTACTTTCTCCTGCTGGAGCAGTAGCAGGAATAATTGATAAAAGTGATATTGTTCGAGGAATAGTTAAATACTTAAAACTGAATATTTCAGAAGCAGAAATTAAACGTGTGAAAACAGAGGATAGTTATCCTTTGGGAATGAAGTTGGAAGCAATTGCTAAAGTTACTTCTGTCTCAAATTTCAAGTAGTTAGAAGTAAGTTGAAGCTACAAATTGTTCTTATTATAAGGCAACAGCTAATCTAGCAAAAAGAAAAGATTTTCGGGTAATTTTACTAGCTCTAAAGGCAATGAATTAATAGCTAATAGCTGACGAGTGAAGAATTATTCTTACCTTTAGTAAGACTAATTTTAGAAAAAAATATCAATAATTTAGCTAAAGAAATAGTATAGATTAACATGACAGCTAATGTATTCTTATTTTTCATACTAAACGTTCAATATAAGTTTTACTAATTAAATTATATCTTGATATTGTTTTTATAAATTTAATCAGCCTCATTTTTCAAAGATTGTGACAAATTATTTCACGAACTTGCGTTATTTCAGAGATTTGGTATCATACTCTGTACATAAGGTATTGTGCCAATGTTGTATCTAAATTAAAAAAAAGACTAACTTTAAAGCTCTACAATCAAGTATTATCGTTAATTACACCTCAAATTTGCTAATTTTGAGCTTACTTTTCCTAAGCTCAAAAAAACAAAATTCAAACAAGTACAAATATTCAAGAAATTATCTAATTTGACAAAATGATTGATATAAGGTAAGGAGCTAAGATACTTAATATCTAAATGTCTCTAGTTCTGAAGCACAAAAGTAATTTTTTTCAGGCAAGAAAAAGAGACGATCGCGACAGGGATGCGGAGTATTATCGCTTAAATTATCTGTAAGCATTCAGCCGTCAGCCGTCAGCTTTTAGCTATCAGTTTCATTAGCTTGAATTGTATGGTTTGAAAACTCAAACTCTTCGTTATTGTACTTCAATTTATGGGTTTAAAATAGGTAAGCATTCAGCGGTCAGCTATCAGCTAGTCTCCTGGGTCGTAACTACGTTAACAGCTTCATTACTTTTAAAAGAGGAAAAAGTAATAAGCGAGATTTCCAAGAATTAAAAGTCACTGTAAAAGTCCATCAGTTAACCTTAAAAGTCTATGGAGCTACATCCTTAATTAAAAAGCTGAAAGCTGAAAGCTGAAAGCTGAAAGCTGAAAGCTGAAAGCTGAGGACTGAATGCTTATCTACCAATTAAATTTCATACCTAAATATTCCTCTAAGCGCTGATTATGAAACTGAAAATAATTGTTTAATTTTTCTCGAAGTGACTTACTAATAGAAGCATAAGAACCAGCATTTAATTTTGGATAATCTTGTATTTGATAATCTGGCAAATCTAGAAAATTGAAAACTTGCTTCATCGTATTTGCTGAGTCACTATAAAATTCTTCGCTCTTCAAAATTAGCAACTGTTCTTTTGGAAAAATAGCTAACCATTTCTTGATGAATTCTACATATACACCAGAAGCTATATAATCTCCTGCATAATTCCAATAATAAGGATGAGAAATTTCGCTCAATTTTTCAAGCTGAGAATTAATTGCTAGTTCACAAGAACGAAATTCTTTGTTTGAACGTACTTGATGATAGTAGTGAGAAACTGCCCGATCTATAGGATTTCTCAATATTAGAATTAGTTTGATTTTGGGAAAGAAATGAAAAATTCTACAGGCAGCATATTCAGCATCAAAATAGGTAGTGCTTGCTTCTCCAGTTAAAAATTTTGTTGACTCTAAAATAGGAGGAAAATGTGCCTGATACCAATCTATTCCTCTATGGAAGTTAAAAGACCAAAAATGTATTTCTTTTTTTACAGAAGGTAGAATTTGAGGATGTTTAGTTATGTAGCTATAAAGAGAGGTAGTTCCTCCTTTGACTACTCCAATAATTAGAAAGTATGGCTGAGATAATTGTTCTGAATTCGAGTGTTTTTGAACGAAGATTTCGTGAGATTTATTGACATGATTTTTACAAGCTATTTGATAATATTTTATTGCCTCTTTAGTTCTGCCTACTTGAGTTAGAGCTTCTGCTAAATTTAGGTAAGTGGAAATTGAGGTATTTTGATGTTTAATAAATTTATGAAATAAATTTACTGTCTCTTCAAGTTTGCCTAGCTTTTCAAAAGTTTCCCAGAGATAAGTATCAGACCACCAAGCAAAATCAGGATTAAGTTCTATAGCATGATGGTAAGCAATGGCAGCTTCTAACCATTTTTGTTGTTGGGTTAAAGTTAATCCTAAATAATAGTAAGATTGGCTATCTGGATTAGTTTCGACAGCAGCATAATATGAATTTAGTTGTTGTTCTAATTTAATTTTTTGCCGTAATATTTTCTCAAGTTGCTGATAAATCTCTGTTTGATTTTTAGGAGGGAATATTTCTAGCAAAATATAATAAATAATGATGGCTGAAGAAATCTGATTTGCTTGTGCCAAAGCTTTTCCTAATTGTAGGTATAGTTCTGGATTTTTGATGATGAGATGTAATGCTTTTTGGTAAATAGGATATTGGTCTGGATTTTGAATTGCATGACAATAATAATTAATAGTTTTATCTAAGTTTGACTGGGAAAGTTGAGCAAGAGCATCTCCTAACTGTAGGTGCATCCAAGGTAAATTAGGTCTAATCTGAGCAACTTCTAAATAAGTAGCGATCGCTTCGTCTAATCTTTTTTGTTTAAGTAAAACATCTCCTAAACATTGGCGATACCAAACTACTTCTGGATTGAGTTTTATGGTCTGACGATATGCGATTTCTGCTGCTTCTAGTTTTCCAATTTGAAATAGAATATCTGCTAATTTTTGATGAGTTCCTTTAACTTCTGGTTTGAGTTGAATTGCTGTTTGGTAACAAACAATTGCTTCTGCAAATTCTCCTACATTAACGAGTGCTTCTCCTAATTTATTGTAATCCCAATAACTATCTGGTTTGATTTTAATAGTTTGGCGGTAAGCAATGACTGCTTCCGACCATTTTTCTAGTTTGATTAAGGCGTTTCCTAAGTTGTGGTAAGACCAAGGAAAATCAGGATTTAGTTTGATAGCTTGACGGTAAACGTTAACAGCTTCATCCCACTTTTGTAGTTGAGTTAAAGCTTGCCCTAATTTATAGTAAGACCAAGAAAAAGTAGGATTTAGTTTTATTGCTTGGCGATAGCTAGTAATAGCTTCCTCCCACTGTTTTTGTTCTAGGAATTTTTCTCCTAATTCGTAATAATTCATATCTAGTTTCTCAGTTAAATTTAATTTGTGGGTATTGCTCTAATTTTTGATATGGAAAAGTTGTTTGATCATAGTTTTTGTCGGAAGGAATCAAAGTTTAACTTCACTGTTATTCGAGAAATTTGTCTTTCTCGATTTCCAGTTTCCTAGTTAAATTTCGTCTGGGAGTATTTCTCTAATTTTTGATTGTCAGGTAGAAAGAAATTCCTGGATTTTCGAGATAGGAATCTCAAGTGGGAGTGGGGAAGACTCGAAGTTGAATTTTTGGTGATTGAAAATTTGACTATTGGAGAAAGGGAGAAAAATTAAAGGTTGTTTGATCATGGTTTTTGTCGGAAGGAATCAAAGTTTCACCTCACTGGGAAACTAGAAATTTGTCTTTCTCTATTTTGGGTTTCCCAGTTAAATTTCGTCTGGGAGTCTTGCTCTAATTTTTGATTGCCAGGTAGAAAAAAATTGTTGGATTTTTGAGATAAGAATCTCAAGTGGGAGTAGAACAGAGCGGAAGTTGAATTTCTGGTA
>NZ_JAAHHT010000146.1:7656-15929 GCF_010672085.1 Okeania sp. SIO3I5 | reverse complement strand
AAATTGCTCAATTTTCGAGATGGTAATCTCAAGTGGGAGTGGGGAAAACTCGAAGTTGAATTTCTGGTAGTTGAAAATTTGACTATTGGAGAAAGGGAGAAAAATTAAAGGTTGTTTGATCATGGTTGTTGCTGGAAGTAATCAAAATTTCATCTTGCTGTTATTCGAGAAATTTGTCTTTCTCCATTTCTGGTTTCCCAGTTAAATTTCGTCTGGGAGTCTTGCTCTAATTTTTGATTGCCAGGTAGAAAGAAATTGCTCAATTTTCGAGTTTGAAAATTGGGTAAGTCGAGAAAATCAAAGAGTCGTTTCATCATAGTTGTTGCCCGAAGTAATCAAAGTTTCATCTCACTGTGATTCCAGAAGTTTTTCTCCTAACCCCCACTCCCCTACCTCAACTTTCCCAATTAAATTTCATACCTAAATACTCCTCTAATTTTTGATTATGAGGTTGAAAGAAATTGCTCAATTTTTGGTGCAGCGATCTGTTGATAGATGGATAGGAACCTAAATTTAATTTTTTGTAGTCGGGAATTTTATAGTTTGGCAAACCGAGAAAATCAAAGACTCGTTTCATCATAGTTTTTGGAGTTCGATAAAATTCTGCTGTTGATAAAATCAGAAATTGTTCTTTCGGAAATATACTCATCCAATTGTGGATAAAATCTATGTATATACCAGTGCCTAAATAATACAATCCATGATGCCAATAATTGGTATCTAAGGGAGAATTTTTATAAATCATTTGCCAATTTTCTAATTCCTCATTTAATGCAGTTTCTAAAGAACGATTTTCTCTATTTATTCTTAACCAATGATAGTAGTGAGAAATAGCTCTATCCACAGGATTTCTCAACATAATGATTAACTTAATTTTGGGGGAGTAACTAAATATTTTGTCTGGAGCTTCCCAATTTCCTAAATAACTAGGACTTGCTTCTCCAGTGATGAAATTTTGATGGTTAGGAAGAGCAGGAAAATGAGAGAGATACCAATTTATGCCTTTGTCAAAATTCATCGACCAAAAATTTATTTCTTTTGCCACGGGAGGCAAAATTTGAGGATGTTGTGTCAGGTAACTAAATAAAGATGTAGTTCCTCCTTTCCCCACTCCAATAATCAGAAAATTAGGATTTTTAACTTCTGTCAAATTCCACTTTTTTTGGAAAAGAGAGGGGTGAAATTTTATGGTTTGTTGGTAACAAGCAGTTTGATAACAGATAATTGCTTCATTTATTTGATTCTGTTTTGTCAGAATTTCTCCAAGATTTAGATAAGACAAAAATGAATCTGGATTTTGTTGAATAAATTGCCGATATAAATTGACTGCTACATCTAATTTATTGCAGCGCTCTAAAGTATTCCATAAATTATAATTTGACCAAGATAATTCAGGGTTAATTTCTATAGCACGCAGATAAGCAACGGCAGCTTCATTCCACTTTTGTTGGTGAATAAAAGCATCTCCTAAAAATTGATGAATTTCCGAAATATTGGGTTGAATAGAAATAGCTTTTTGATAAGAGGCGATCGCTTCATCTAACCTTCGTTGTTTTACTAGAGAATTTCCTAAGTAATTCCATAACCAAAAATTACTAGGATTTTTGGCAATTTCTTGGCGGTAAATAGTCTCTGCTTTTTCCCATTTATCTTGTTTAAGAAATACATTCCACAAACATATTTGAGGTCTATCTACTTCTGGGTTAAGTTCGATTGCTTTTAAGTAACTAACAATAGCTGCTTCTAATTTTCCTGTAGTTTCCAGAACATCTCCTAATGAATTGTAAGACCAATAATAATTAGGATTAATTTCTATGGCACGACGATATGCTGCTATAGCTTCTTGCCAATTTTCTAGTTTTACTAAAGCATCTCCTAATAAGTTATGAGACCAATAAGAATTAGGATTAATTGCTATTGCTTGATGATATTTGGCAATAGCTTCTGTTACTCTTTCTTGTTTGAGTAATACTTCTCCTAAATTATGGTGAGCAAAGTAAATTTTTGGCTTAATTTCTATAGCTTTTTGCAGAACAATTTCAGCTTCGTCTAATTTACCTAATCTAATTAAAGCTTCCCCGAATTTATTGTGAGACCAATAAGAATTAGGATTAATTTCTATTGCTTTCTGGTAGAAAGTTACTGCTTCATGTAAATTATCTTGGTGAGTCAGTGCTTCTCCTAATTTTTCATAAGACAAATAAAATTCAGGATTCAGTTTAATTGCCTGTCTCAATGCTGTGGCAGCTAAATCCCATTTTGATAGTTCTATAAAAGTCTCTCCAAGTTTTTGATATGACCAAGAAAAATTAGGGTTAAGTTCTATGGCGCGTTGATAGGAACTCACAGCTTTTTCCCACTGTTGAAGTTTCATTAATGCCTCCCCTAATTTGTGATGAAACCAGGAAAAATTAGGATTTAGTTTAATAGCATTTTCGTAAATAGTAATAGCTTGTGAAAAATTTTCTTCTTGGAGGTAGATATCTCCCAATTTTTCGTAAATTTCCCAATGTTCAGGTTGCAGTTCTATGACTTTTTTATAACAAGCGATCGCTAGTTCTATTTGGCCTTGGGACAAATAATTTTCTGCCTGTTTTTGGTTTTGCAGTAAAAGGGTTTGTAAGTTTGTGTTTGAAGACATAAAAGTTAAAAATTAAGCATTAAACTATTAGATTAACATTCAAATTTTGATAGAATTAAGGAATTGAATGCTTAAAAATTTGACTCTCAAAAGTGGAAAGTTGAAAGTAACCTTTGAGTAAAAGTTTACCTCTACCTTTCCAGAAATTTCAGAGTGAAAAGTGGAAATTTGAAAGTAATCTTTGAGGAAAAGTTTATCTCTACCTTTCCAGAAATTTCAGAGTGAAAAGTGGAAATTTGAAAGTAATCTTTGAGGAAAAGTTTATCTCTACCTTTCCAGAAATATGAGAGTAAAAAGTGGAAAGTGGAAAGTCACCTCTGAGCAAAAATTCACCTTTCCCTTTCCCAAAATTTAAGAGTAAAAAGTGGAAAGTGGAAAGTCACCTCTGAGCAAAAATTCACCTTTCCTTTTCCCAAAATTTAAGAGTAAAAAGTAGAAAGTTTAAAGCCACCTTTGAGCAAAAGTTTATCTCTGCCTTTCCAGAAATATGAGAGTAAAAAGTGGAAAGTGGAAAGTCACCTCTGAGCAAAAATTCACCTTTCCCTTTCCCAAAATTTAAGAGTAAAAAGTAGAAAGTTTAAAGCCACCTTTGAGCAAAAAGTTACCTCTACCTTTCCAGAAATTTAAGAGTGAAAAGTGGAAAGTCTAAAGTCACCTTTGAGGAAAAGTTTATCTCTACCTTTCCAGAAATTTAAGAGTGAAAAGTGGAAAGTTGAAAGTAACCTTTGAGTAAAAGTTTACCTCTACCTTTCCAGAAATTTCAGAGTAAAAAGTGGAAAGTCTAAAGTAATCTTTGAGGAAAAGTTTATCTCTGCCTTTCCAGAAATTTCAGAGTAAAAAGTGGAAAGTCTAAAGTAATCTTTGAGGAAAAGTTTATCCCTGCCGTTCCAGAAAATTAAGAGTAAAAAGTGGAAAGTCTAAAGTAATCTTTGAGGAAAAGTTTATCCCTGCCGTTCCAGAAATTTGAGAGTGAAAAGTTAAGCGACTCATTCTTTCTAAAAGTTTTCTACCTCCTGGATTTAACTATATAATAAATCTCATATTCTAAAGCTCAGAAATAATTATTCATTACTAATTGCTGTTAACGAAGTTCCTCCGCAGGAGCCTAGCTTGCTGCTAATAGCTGAATGCTTAAAAAAAGTGCCAGCTTTTTAATCTCTAGAGCTGCAAAAAAATAGCATTTTAAACAGACAAGATTTTATCTCTCTACACTTCCCAGACTTCCAAAACTCACCTACTTTCCTACTCCCTCTTTTCCCAATTAAACTTCATACCTAAAAATGCTTCAAGTCTTTGATTATAAGGTTGAAAATAATTACTTAAAGCTGAAGAAATTGATTGAGGAACAGTAGGATAAGAACCAGAATTTAACTTTTTATAATTTTGGAGTTGATATTTTGGTAAACCCAAAAATTTAAAAACCTTTTGCATAGTAATTCCTGGGTCTTGATAAAAATCTTCACTTCTCAAAATCAGGAATTGTTCTCTGGGAAAAATATCCATCCATTTTTTGATAAATTCTACATAAACTCCATAACTAATATAATAAGATATATGGTTCCAGTAAGCTTCTTGAAGGGCAGATTCTGGAATTTTTTGCAGTCTTTCTAATTGTGAAAATATTGCTTCTGATAAAGATTTATTTTCCATTTTCGATCTAACCTCGTGATAATAGTGAGAAATTGCCCTATCTACTGGATTTCGCAAAATTATAATTAGCTTAATTTGAGGAAAAATACTAAACAGTCGTGCTGGAGTCTGCCTACTATTAATATAAGTAGGAGTTGCTTCCCCAGTTAAAAATTTTGTTCCTTTGGGAATGGGAGGAAAGTGAGCTAAATACCAATTTATTCCTTTGTCAAAATGTCTAGACCAAAAATATATTTCTTTCTTAATAGCAGGTAAAACTTGAGGATGTTGAGAAAGATAATTGTATAGAGAAGTAGTTCCACTTTTCCCAGTACCAATAATCATAAAGTTTGGATTTGCCACTTGTTTCTGATGCCAATATCTAGTCACAAAATTAGGATGAGATTTAATAGTTTGCTCATAACAAGCAGTACGATAAGAGGCGATCGCTGCATCAATTTTACCTTGCTCGCTGAGAATTTCTCCTAAGTTTAAGTGGCATAAAACAGAGTGAGGTTTCTTTTGAATGATTTGATGGTAAAGTTTGACTACTTCATCGAGCATATCGGACTGTTTCAAGTAATTCCAGAAACGATTATAAGACCAGTTTATTTCGGGGTTTAACTTGATAGCTTTCACGAAAACTGAGCTAGCTTTTTCCCATTCTTCTTGTCGAGTCAAAGCTATTCCTAAATCATAATAATATTTAGAAGATTTGGGATTTTGTTTGATAGTCTGATGGCATCTTTCTACTTCTAGTTCTAATTCTAATTTTTTCTCTAAAGTTTGCTGAAGTTGGGTTTTAATTTCTTGGTCTTTTACTTTCAGTTGTAGAGCAATATTATAAATAATTACTGCTCCTTTATATTGCTCTTTGTTGCTCAGGTAGTTGCCTAAATATAGATATAATTCTGAATTTTGAGGTAAATTAAGCGCTAATTTAGAATTAATTATCTCTGTCTGATTATTTTTAACAGCAGAGCAATAATAGTTAATTTTTGTTTCTAAGTTACCTGGAGATACTTTTGCTAATGCTTCTCCTAATTGTTTATATATCCATGGCATATTTTGTTCAAGATTTAGACCATTTAAAAAAGTGAATATTGCTTGATTCCACCTTTTTAGCTTCATTAATATTTCTCCCAAACTGTTATAAGACCAAGGTACATCTGGTTTGAATTTTATAGCTTGTATATAACTATCAATTGCTGCCTCAAATTTTCCTTGCTTTTGCAAAATATCTGCTAATTTATGATAATTTTCTCTTTGCCTTGGTTGAAGTTGAATTAAAGTTTCATAACAAGCGCTCGCTTCGCTATAAATATTAAATTGTCTGTTTTTTTCTACTTCAGCTAACCTAACTAATGCTGTTGCTAATTGCTCGTAATATAAAGAGGAATTAGGATGAATTTTTGTAGCTTGACTGTACGCTCCTACTGCTTCTGAATATCTTTCAAGTTTTACTAAAGCATTACCTAAATTGTAGTAATTCACATCTATATTAGGGTCTATTTCTATAGCTTGACGATAGACTGTTACTGCTTCTGAATATTCTGATAATTGCATTAAAGCATCCCCTAAATTTTTGTAAGGCAAATACAAATTAGGCTTTAATTCAATGGCACGACGAAAAGCTTTGACAGCTTCATCCCATTGTTCTAGTTTCAATAAAGCTGTTCCTAATTTGTGATAAGACCAAGGAAAAGTTGGATTTAACTCAATAAATTTTCTGTAGGCAATAATAGCTTCATCCCATTTTTTTAATTGCAGTAATGCTTCTCCTAATTTGTGGTAAGACCAAGGAAAATCTGGATTTAACTCAATAAATTTCTTATAGGCAATAATAGCTTCATCCCATTTTTCAAGTGCCAATAAAGCTGTTCCTAATTTGTGGTAAGACCAAGGAAAATTTGGATTTAATTCCGTTGCTTTTCTATATGTAACAACCGCTTCATTCCATTTTTCTAATTGCAGCAATGCTTCTCCTAATTTATGGTAAATTTCTGCTTTATTTTTGTTTAAATGAAGTGCCTGACTATAACTTGTAATTGCGAGAGGCCATTGTTTTTGTTGGGAATGTAAATTACCTAAATTAGTATAAGCTTCTACTAGGTTGGGATTTATTAAAATCGCTTGTTGATAATTCTCTTTTGCTAAGTCTAATTTACCCATTACTTGTAGAACTTTTCCGAGGGTATTGTAAGCAGGAGCAAAGTCTGATTGTATCTCAATTATTTTGTCACAGATAATTTCTGCTTCATGTAATTTTTCTTGAGCAAAGCAAGATTCAGCTTCTTGATGTAAATCTAATACAAATCTTTGATAATTCATGTTTATATACTGATTAAACTCCTGCTAGTTCCAGGATTTTTAGTAGTCGCTCCAAATTAACAAAAATATCTGGTCCCCAAGGATATTCTACTGAGCTATTATCCTCATAATCTTCACATATTAAGTGGTAGTGTGACAAGCCACATATATTACTGAGTTGCCAGAATATAGAGTTAATAAATTTAGGAGAAAAAATTTCAATTATCTTAGTTCTTGGATTACAAAAGACTAGGTTTGTCAATCCTGCACCATGAGGAGAAATTATTACTTTAGCACCTGCCATAAGTGACGCTTGTTCCGCTACTGAAATTGATTCTAGAGTAACAGTAATAAAACCCAATTTTGCCAATAAATTAACTACCTCTTCTTCATTAACAATTCTCCGGTATGGTGTCAGCTTCCTGCTAACGTATATACGTTCTTGTTTGCTAGCTAATTTCTCAATATTTTCGGGTTTTAAAAATAAACTTCTTAAAAAATTACAGCCCCATTGTGTCACCCTAAGACTACCTTGCCTACCCATTAATGAAGGAACTATTAATTTCCGAGCTTTGATATTAGGAAATAAGCGAGCTTCTATGACTTTTTCTGGAGATATTTGCAAAGCTTCTATGCTCTCTTTCTGAAACTTTTTACTACAGTTAGTAAAAACAAACTTATCTATAGTAGACATCAGATTACTTCTTCGTAATAAGTCTAGTCTGACAAATACATCAAACATCCAGTGGAAGTAATTATTTATTCCCAAATTTACTGGTAAAAAAGCCACAGTTCCATTAATTTCGTAAACTGGGGGTAATTTAGAAGAAGATATTATTATTTCAGCACAACCCGTTGAAATGTCTGTGACGAGTTTATTATCTGAAGTAATAACTCCAGTTGTTCCTAAATCAACACATCCTTTTCCTTCTGATACTACTGCGAGAAAAGCTTCTGCTAACTTTGCTTTTTTCTTTTGAAAATTTGGATAAATTTGTGACTCAATTGTTTGAGAGGGTAAGAGATTTATGTAACTATACTCCGAGACTTGTATTCTAGTAATATTAGTTTTTGAAGAGTTTGAAGTAACTTGCCAATTACCTGTTAAATTAAAAAACTTTTCGAGCCAATCTTTGGGTAATTTTTTCTGATATTTCCAAATGCGAACTTGATTGTGACGACCCTGTTTTTTTAAGACGTATGCTATATTTTTGTGAACATTTTCCATGTCTGGCTTTATTCTCAAGGCTTGAATTAAACAAGGTATTGCTTCTGATAAATTCTCCTGTTGAACATAAGTATTTGCTAATGCTGCATAATGCCAACAAGATTTAGGATTAATTTCTATGGCTGTTTGATAACTAGAAATTGCATCATCTAATAATCCTTTTTTTTGGAAAACATCTGCTAATCTTCTGTGGAATAAATGGTTATCTGATTCTAATTTTATAGCACGACGGTAAGCAGTAATTGCCTCATCCCACCTTTCCAATTTTCTCAGTGCTTCTCCGAAATTATAAAATGACCAAGATAGGTTTTGATTAATCTCGATGGTTTTTTGATAACTAGAAATCGCTTCATCTAACTTTCCTGTTTGTAGTGCAATATCTGCTAATTTTCTATGAAATAAATGGTTATTTGGTTCTAATTCTATGGCACGACGATAAACAATAATTGCTTCATCCCATTCTTG